>NZ_DKSP01000187.1:0-25703 GCF_002472745.1 Sphingobacterium sp. UBA7253
TTAATTTATAGAGGAAAGATAACGAATATATTGATAAGGCTTCCTTAAATTATTACGGTGATTTGCCTGCGGCTCCAGGTGGGGACTACATTTCTGTCAGATGGTTTCCTCAAGATGCTGCCAAGCCAGAAAAAGTAGAATCCGGAAAAGTATACAATTATACAATTTGGCCGATCAGAACATTATTGGCTGGAACAGGATTGATGGCTACGTACAATTATTCGGAATTTTTATCCACGTTGACCTATGGCGCGGAAATTCAAGCGCAGCTTAACCAGTATAAAATGGGCAATGGCGTCTGTAATTATCGGTACGTTTATCCTATATATATCGACGATATTCGGGAAGCAAGGGGCTACCTGAGTAATGCCTACGGTTATTAACATCAAGCAAATAGTTTTATGAAAAAGATACTTTTAAATAGCATAATGTTGCTGGCTCTGGTTTTAAACCTGCTTAGTTGTAAGAAAGCTAACGATTGGGAGGTGGATGCTTCACATCAGCGGCTTTTTAAATCACTAAAGTTTACTACTGGTGTAGTCGGTGCAACTTCAGTGGAAATTAACTATACAAAAACAGTAGCTGCGCAGAAATATATTTTTGAATTTAGTAAGGATAGTTTGCAGTTTGCCGAAATTGTTAAGACAGTGGAAATATTAGCTGATACGTTGACTCCCTTCGCACCATCCACCATTCCTGCAAGGGTTGAATATCGGACTTTATTTGATAATCTGGATGGCCTTACGGAGTATTCTGTCAGGATGAAAGGAGTAAATACAGAAACAGGTGAAGAATCAAATTATTCGCAATTATATTTTAAGACAGCTGCAGAGCAGTTATTTAGTAAACTGAATATTGGTGTGGATCATATTGAGCTCTATTGGCCTGTAACAGATCGTGTAACTCATGTTAGTGTTTTTGAACCAGTAAAGAATACTGAACTGCAGAAGATAACTTTGTCCCCTACTAATAAAGCCGATGGTCATCTCAAGATTGAAGGTTTACGGCCAGGAACAAGCTATCGTGTCGCAATTTTTAACGAGGAAAACGAGCGAGGAGCAAAGACAGTTAAAACCTTAGGTATAGCTGGAGGAGAGATGATAACAGTAAACCCTGGAGACGATATCCCTACGCTGATAAGCTCAGCTGTTGCCCAAGGAAAAACCAATATCGTGCTGGTATTTACAGGTGGTAAGACTTACGATTTGGCCAATTTACTGATACCTGCAGGAATCAGTAACCTAAATCTGACCGGCACCTCAGATGCCGGCGGCAATTATCCTAAGTTAAATCTTTTGGGGCTGCAATTGACCGATCTTGTCTTGGGTGAGGTCGTGTTTGAAAATCTCGAAATTTATGCAAACGGTAGCTCTTTTTTGATCTCTCAGGATAAAAATGGTGCAAGTGTAGCTGCCTACACTTTTAAAAATTGTTATATAGAAAGACTAGGTAGTGGGGTGGTACGCCTTAACAATGCTGTGACCGTGAAAGGGATAAACTTTGATCATTGTAGAGTCGATAAAATCGGAGGATATGGTGTGGTAAATATCGGTGGTAGCACCGCAAGTGTGGATTCGATCTCAATAACCAACAGTACCTTCACCGATCTGACAACGCAGTTGATGGACGTTCGCGTCGCTGTCGGAAAGATAGTTGTTGGCAATTGTACTTTTTATAATCAAAATGCAGCAATGACTCAATTGCTCCGCTTTGATACCGCTCGATTGCCTTTTTCCTTTGTTGGAAGCAACAATATTATTGCCGGAACGAACAGTGGTGGGCGTATAAACGCAACGAGCTACGATCATGCTGGTTTTGCGCTTAACGTATCGTTTGCTGGGAGCTATCGTACAAATGAATTGCAGATAGAGCGTACTTCCCGGGATTTTTCGGAGATCACTATTTTCAGCGGAACCGCGGAAGACTTATTTGTAAATCCGATGAATAAAGACTTTCGTATTAAAGCTGGTAATGGATTTGGTGGACGTGGTACTGCTGGAGATCCACGTTGGTTTGAATAGATTGAAATATGCATAATGTTAAATCAGGAAAGGTAAGTATGAACAAATTGATATGGTGCGGAATGTTGTGTTTGATATTTTATAACACACGAGTTTCTGCTCAGCATATTGCAGCTTTTCCGGGAGCTGAAGGCGGCGGAATGTTTACAAAAGGAGGTCGGGCTGGTACAGTCTATTATGTGAATACATTGCGTGATGACGACCAGGGTGATGCACAACTAAAAGAAGGCTCGTTACGCTGGTGCCTACGACAAGATGGGGCAAAAACAATTTTGTTTAAAGTAGGGGGGACAATATGGCTCCAACAACGATTGTCAATAAACAAGGGTGATTTGACGATAGCTGGGCAATCTGCTCCCGGTGAAGGAATTACGTTAGCGGGAAATCCTGTTTCAGTAGATGCGGATAATATAGTTATCCGATTTCTGCGTTTCCGTATGGGGGATCTGCAGCTCGCTGGCCGCGATGCTGACGGAGCGGATGCTCTTGGAGGACGCCAAAGGCAGCATATCATCATCGACCATTGCTCCATTAGCTGGAGTACGGATGAATGTGCTTCATTCTATGACAATAAAAATTTCACGATGCAATGGTGCATTATTTCTGAGAGTCTGCGTCTTTCTGGACATTCCAAAGGTCCACATGGTTATGGTGCTATTTGGGGGGGAGTTCATGCAACCTTTCACCACAACCTCCTTGCTCATCATGATAGTAGAAGCCCTCGATTGGGCCCAGGAGCCCTTTACGCAGGAAGCGATACGACAGATATTCGTAATAATGTAATTTACAATTGGAATGGCAATGGAGTATATGGCGGTGAAACCATGTATGTTAACATCGTTAATAACTTGTATAAACCTGGGCCTGCTACGAATAGTAACATTAAGGATAGAATTATAGCCATTAATGCCAAAACAGAAGAGCACCCTTTTCCAAAGATCAAAGATGTATGGGGTAAATATTTTGTGAGCGGTAATTTACTGACCCACAATTCCAGCATTTCCGCAGATAATTGGCAGGGTGTGCGGATCGTCGGCGAACAGATTCAGTCGGGAATCAGATTAGATAAGGAGATACCTCTACAAGGAACGATCCATACCCACGACGCACAAACAGCTTACGAAAAAGTACTGACATATGCAGGTAACTCCTATGTACGTGATGCTGTCGATCAGCGCATCATTAACGAAACACGTAGTGGGAGTGCTACTTTTCAAGGAAAGAGCCCTCACAATGGCGAAGGGGGAAAATGGAAAAGCCTACAGTATCCCCGTAAAGGTTTGATCGATTCACAGCAGGATATTAATCCAGATCCTGTGGGTAATCGATATGGGGCCTGGCCATCGTTGGAGGCTGGCACAGCCATTCAAGATCGTGACCGGGATGGAATACCAGATGGCTGGCTTAAAAAGAATTACCCCGAAAAACAAGCAACCGATCTAACCGAATCAGGCTATACATACCTAGAGGTGTATCTCAATAAATTGGTAGCTTCCATAACAGAGGGGCAGATCTGATATTTTATAGATTTTGTATAACAGATGAGTAAAACTAAAATAGATGTTTAAAAAAAATAAGAAAAAAGGGCTAAAGCTGGCGTGCTTTTGTTTAGCAATCGGAGTATGCCAGCATATTAGCGCTCAGTCGGCAGATAGTCCATATCATTGGAATAATCTTCCTGAGGTGGAACGACCTCAATTTCGAAATGATACGATTAGTATCGAGAGGTTTGGAGCGAAGGGAGACGGCTATACCTTAAACACAAGTAGTATAAATGAGGCTATTCGTTCTAGTAGCAAAAGCGGTGGCGGTGTTGTCTTGGTGCCGGCCGGCTATTGGCTTTCAGGGCCAATAATATTACAGAGCAATGTGAACCTTCATTTGGAAGAAAACGCTTTTTTGCAGTTTACAGATGACTTCAACCAGTACAAAATTGTAGCAGGAAATTATGAAGGAAAAGTTTCGGCACGAAACGAATCACCCATCAGCGGTACAGAACTTGAGAATATTGCTATAACAGGCAAAGGTATTATTGATGGCAATGGAGATGCTTGGAGGATGGTTGGTAAAGGAGCATTGACAGAAAGCGAATGGAAAACTAAAGTTGCGTCCGGTGGTTTAATCAGTGCAGACGGCAAAACATGGTACCCCAGTGTCAAATCGAAGCTTGCGCATGAAGAAAGACGTTCTTTCTTGTTAGCTGAGGGCAAAAAATTGACTGACTTCGAGGATATCAAAGATTATTTAAGGCCTAACTTGTTAGTTTTGACCAAATGTAAGAACGTATTACTTGAAGGTGTGACCTTCCAAAATTCACCTGCCTGGAATTTACATCCCCTTATGACGCAGCATCTGACCATAAGAGATGTGAAAATCACAAACCCGGATTATGCCCAGAATGGAGACGGTATTGACATCGAATCATGTTCGAATGTGCTAATAGAGCATTGCGTCCTGGATGTGGGTGACGATGCGATTTGTATTAAATCAGGTAAAGATGAAGAAGGACGCAAACGTGGGATTGCGACCGAACGCGTTATTATTCGCCATAATAAAGTCTATAAGGGACACGGTGGCTTTGTGGTGGGGAGTGAGATGTCCGGTGGCGCACGAGATATTTTTGTAGAAGACTGCACTTTTATGGGGACTGACAAAGGCTTGCGTTTTAAGACCACACGTGGTCGAGGCGGGATAGTGGAAAATATCCACATCCGCAATATCAATATGAATAATATTGTGCAGGAGGCTATATATTTTGATATGTACTATTGGACGAAGCCTCCACAGGCCAACGAAGTTCAAGAGGTCCCGCCTGTAAGTATTGAAACCCCACGATTCCGTAATATATCAATCGATGCAATTACATGTAGGGGGGCTCATGTTGGCATCTTTGTCCGGGGATTGCCAGAGATGCCCGTGCAGCAGGTTAGCATGACCAATCTAAACATTGTTGCCAACAAAGTGATTGAGCTTAAAGATGCAATGGATATTGTTGTGAAAAATGCATTCTTGCACTCGAAAGATGCTAAGATACCAACTATTTATATTGAAAATGCTTCTAACTTACGGTTTGAAGGTTTGAGATTTGACAAGAACATCTCTCCAGAATTAGAAGTAAATGGACTCAACTCAACGAATATTGTATTTAATAATTCGAACATAGATAAAAAGAAATTAAGTTTTAAACATGGCGCAAAAACTAATGCTGTCAAAATTAATTAGTCTATGAGATTGTGTAAAGATTTGAAGTACTGGATGTACAGACCTAACATTAATTTTTTGACTTAAATCTCTGTGTAAATGAAAAAATTATTGACAATTCTCTTATCTTTTGCATATCTACTGACCCAGGGTCAAGAATCAATTCTGTTATATGATACAACAATGCCAAATAGTAAAGGGTTGAAGCTTTTAGATAGTATTGCTAACGAACGCGTGTATCAAGTTGCTGCGCCCCGGATTATTCCTTTTTTGGTCTCAAAAGAAGAAAATTCGGGAACTGCAGTATTGATTATTCCTGGAGGAGGTTACTCCCGATTGGCTTATGTGATCAGCGGCACACAGTTGGCCAAATGGTTTAATACAATTGGTATCAATGCGTTCGTGTTGCTTCATCGCTTGCCAAACTCGCCTGACGTGATCGATCGACCGCTGGCCCCCCTGCAGGATGCACAGCGGGCAATCCGTGTTATTCGGTCTAAGACGGCTGAATGGCATATAGATCCCGGTCGTATTGGTGTGATGGGCTGTTCGGCCGGAGGACATCTTGCTGCTTCCTTATCGAGCATAGAACGGCCGATCAAAGTTCTGGGTGATGCGATAGATCAATTAAGCAGTAAACCCAATTTCAGCGTTTTGATGTCACCCGTAATTACAATGAAGGGTGATCATGCCCATCAGGGAAGCGTGGATAATCTATTGGGTAAGGTCCCTGATGATTCTCAAAAAGAGCTGTTTAGTTTGCAGGCTCAGGTGACAGAGCGTACGCCGCCCACATTTTTGGTGCATGCTCAAAACGATAAGACTGTTTCTGTACAAAATAGCCTTTTATATTATCAAGCTTTACTAGAACATAACATTACGGCCTCTTTGCATATTTTTCCACAGGGAGGACATGCCATCGCACTGGTCAACAATTCAGGGTCGACAGCAACTTGGCCAAGCATATTGGCAGCTTCGCTTCATGAAATTAAAATGATTAAACCATAAATCTATATCTTGGTATGAATATCAAATATCTTATATTTTCTAGTGTTCTATTGCTGTTTTGGAAGTTTAGTTCATCGCAAGAATTGAAGTTACACTATGATAAAGCGGCTAGTAACTGGAACGAAGCATTGCCTTTGGGGAATGGGCGTATCGGTGCCATGGTATACGGCGGAGTTTCCCAAGAAGAGATTCAATTGAATGAAGAAACGATCTGGGCCGGACGCCCTGGAAACAATGTGCCTGAAGGCAAATACACGGATATTGTAAAGATTCGTCAGTTTTTAGTTGAGGGCAGGAATAAAGAAGCGCAGGAACTGTCGAATCTCGCTTTTCCAAGAGCTGCACCTGCAGGATTGGACTATGGCATGCCTTACCAAACTTTCGGTAGTCTATTGCTTGGATTTCCGACTCACCGTCACCCTGTTCAATATCGACGGGAGTTGGATTTAAATAAAGCGATAAGTACTGTTTCTTATCAAGTCGATGGCGTCCATTATCGAAGGGAAATGTTTACGTCACTGGTCGACAGTGTGCTGTTGATCCGCATCACTGCTGATAAAGCGAAAAGTATTTCAATGGATCTAAACTGGAAAAGTCCACATCAAAATATTGGCCTAGGCATAAATAATGGAGCATTATTTCTGCGGGGAAAAGGAGGTACGGTGGATTCTAAAGAAGGGCAGGTGGCATTCTATGGATTTGTTTATCCGCAGGTTAAAGGTGGTCAAATTAATCATCATGGTGAGCAGATTACAATTAAAAATGCAGATGAAGTAATTCTTTATGTATCCATTGGAACAAACTTCAAAAATTACAAGGATCTCTCCATCGATCCTGAACGAAAGGCCATACGAATTTTTGAAAAATCAAAAAGAATTTCTTACGCGAAAGCATTGGAGCAGCATGTGAGAAAATACCAGCAGTTCTTCAGTCGGGTGAAATTGGACCTTGGTAACAATGCGCAGGCAAAAAAAACAACGGATGTGCGGATTCGGGAATTTGCGACAAATTTTGATCCACAATTAGTTGCTCTTTATTTTCAATTTGGTCGTTATTTGTTGATTTCTTCTTCACAACCTGGAGGCCAGCCTGCCAATTTACAGGGGATTTGGAATGCCAAACTTTCTCCTCCTTGGGATAGTAAGTATACGATAAACATCAATACTGAAATGAACTATTGGCCGGCCGAGGTAGGGAATTTAAGTGAAATGCACGAACCATTGTTTAGTATGTTAAATGATCTTGCTGTTACAGGTCAAGAGAGTGCACAGAAAATGTACCATGCCAGAGGGTGGAATGCTCATCATAACACTGATTTATGGCGCATTACGGGGGTTGTAGATGGCGGTTTTTACGGTATGTGGCCAATGGGCGGAGCTTGGTTGAGCCAACACATTTGGCAACATTATCTGTATAAAGGAGACATGCAATTTTTGAAGGATTATTATCATGTATTGAAAGGAGCGGCTTTATTTTACCTGGATGTTTTGACGAAGGATCCATCTGGGAAATGGCTGGTCGTAAGTCCTTCCATCAGTCCTGAAAATAGCTATGAAGCAGGTAGTGTTGGGGTTTCAGCAGGCACGACAATGGATAATCAACTTGTGTTTGATGTCTTTAATAATTTTATCCGTGCATCCTACATTGTGGATGCTGATGTCGTATTGCGGGATTCTGTCAAACAAAGTCTGGCACAGTTGCCTCCAATGCAAGTTGGTCAACATGGTCAGCTTCAGGAGTGGCTTAAAGATTTGGATAGAAAAAATGATCGTCACCGTCATATATCGCATCTATACGGATTGTTTCCATCTGGTCAGATTTCACCTTTTCGCAACCCTGAACTTGCTCAGGCAGCAAAAAACTCATTGATCTACCGCGGAGATAAGTCGACTGGTTGGTCTATGGGCTGGAAAGTAAATTGGTGGGCACGTTTGCTGGACGGTAATCAATCATATAAATTGATCAAAGATCAATTGAGCCCAGCCCCAGAGGAACGGAAAGGACAACATGGTGGTACCTATCCTAATTTACTGGACGCCCATCCACCTTTTCAGATTGATGGTAATTTTGGCTGTACATCTGGAATCGCAGAGATGTTGGTGCAATCCTATGATGGGAGCATATTTTTATTACCTGCTTGGCCAGATGAGCTACCGAATGGCGAAGTGAACGGTTTAGTCACTAGAGGTGGATTTATTATAGATATGAGCTGGAAAAATCGAAAGTTAACGAAATTAAAGGTCAACTCGACCTTAGGAGGCAATTGCCGTATTCGTATTAACTCTGGGAGTACACTCTATTTAGAAAGGAAGCGGTTGAAAAAAGCGAATGGAAAAAATACGAACTCCTTTTTTGACCTAGATGAAATCAAAAAACCATTGGTAATAACACAAAATAGTTCATTTGAAATTCCCGAAACAGTGCTTTATGATCTTTCTACCACGAAAGGTAAAGTTTATGAAATTGTTGTGAAATAAAACTTAAAATTCGAATTTATGCTAAATACCGATAAAAAAAAATGGAAATATGTTTGCCTGATGACCATTATGAGCTTCTGTAGTTCTTCATTGACTTTCGGACAACATTATAATTCTAAGGTCTGGAGCCCGGATCTTGGAAATGGAAAATTCAAAAACCCTATCATCAATGCAGATTATTCCGATCCCGATGCTATCCGTGTAGGTGAAGATTATTATATGATTGCCTCAAGTTTTAATCACAGTCCAGGCCTGCCCATTCTACATTCTAAAGATATGATCAACTGGACGATTATAGGACATGCGTTGCAAAGGCAGTTACCGGAAGAGGTGTTCAATAAAGTGCAACACGGAGGTGGTGTATGGGCGCCTTCCATACGGTATCACGATGGAGAGTTTTATATTTATTATCCCGATCCGGATTTTGGGATTTATCAGATAAAGACCAAGAATATTCGGGGGCCATGGTCTGCTCCTACGTTGGTTTTCCAAGGGAAAGGATTGATCGATCCTTGTCCTTTTTGGGATGAAGATGGTCAGGCTTATTTAGCTTATGCCTATGCGGGGAGCAGAGCAGGCTTGAAAAGCGTGCTCGCTATCGCCAAGATGAGTACCGATGGAACTTCTGTATTGGACAGAGGTACGATCGTTTATGATGGACATGAATTGGATCCTACAATTGAAGGCCCCAAAGTATATAAGCGGAATGGATATTATTATTTGTTTGCACCAGCAGGTGGCGTATCAACGGGCTGGCAATTGATTTTGCGTTCGAAAAGTATTTATGGACCTTATGAACGCAAGGTGGCTATGGCCCAGAACAAGTCGACAGTTAATGGTCCACATCAGGGAGCATGGGTAGACACACCCTCAGGAGAAAACTGGTTCTTCCACTTTCAGGATAAAGAAGCCATGGGGCGTGTGGTCCATCTGCAGCCTATGGTTTGGAAAGCCGATTGGCCCATTATAGGCGAGGACATCGATGGAAATGGAGTAGGGACACCCGTGATGAGCTATAAAAAACCTAATGTAGGAAACCAGGTTATTGCTCTGATGAATCCTCAGGAATCGGATGAGTTTGATTCTCCTCATTTAGGACTGCAGTGGCAATGGCAGGCAAATCCGGATGGAAACTGGCTTATGCCATCACACGAAGGCAAACTTCGGCTTTATAGCCAGCAGCTTCCTGAAGGAAGTAAAAATCTGATGGCAGCGCCAAATATACTGACGCAAAAATTCCCTGCCGAAAATTTCAGTGCGACAGCAAAAATACGACTGCGTCCTAGCGAGAAGGAACTTGGTGAAAAAGCAGGATTGGTGGTGGTCGGCGAAGATTATAGTCAGTTTTTTATCCGTAAGGAAAAGGGCCACTTTCAACTTTATTATGGTAGTTGTGTCAATGCCTATTCGGGAGCTGAAGAGCAGGTCAGGCGCATCGCTACTTTGCCAGAAGACTTTGTCTACCTTCGTGTACAAGTTAAAAATGGAAAGACCTGCAGCTGGACGTATAGCTTGGATGGTAAAAAATATACAGTCGTGGAAAATGGCTTCCAAGCGAAACCTGGCAAATGGATAGGAGCCACATTAGGACTCTATGCCAGCCGCGAAAAGCATATCAATGATAGTGGCTATGCAGAAGTGGATTGGTTTCGAATAGATCAATAACATAGTTTTGACCCTTTAATAACTATGAAATTATTGGAATATTTTAAAGTTATGAATAAAGTTTATATATAAATATATTAGTTTGATAATGCAATTATTTTCTGATTTATGAGACGGATAAAATTAATTAAGATCTTGGTGGCAGTTTATCTAGTTGTTAGCCTGTCATTGTTAGGATCGGGATTGCGAGCGGCCAGCCTTGAAGTGATCACTGTAGACCAACACGGAAAAGGTGATTTCACAAGTATACAGGCAGCCGTGAATTCCGTTCGTGCTTTTCGTGCAGAACATGCGGTTCGGATTTGGATCAGGAAGGGAATTTATCACGAGAAAATAGTTATCCCAACTTATGTCGAAAATGTCCAGCTTGTTGGTGAGGATGCTGCCAATACCAAGATTATTTTTGATGATTATGCAGGTAAGTTGGTTGATTGTCCGGATGAGACAGGGCAGCCGAAGCTTGGGACTTTTAGTAGTTATACGCTATTGGTACGTGCAAATAGGGTGCTTATCAAGGATATAACTATCGAAAATGCAGCCGGACCAGTAGGGCAGGCCGTAGCACTTCATCTAGAAGGGGATCAGATAGCACTGGTTAATTGCCGTCTTTTGGGATTTCAGGACACCTTGTATCTGGGTAAAAGCGGTGCAAGAAGCTATTTTTCTGATTGCAGTATCAGCGGCACGACGGATTTTATCTTCGGGCCAGGCATTGCATTCTTTAAGAGTTGCCGACTGATTTCTTTGCGGAATTCGTATGTCACAGCAGCTTCTACGCCGCAGGGGCAATTTTATGGTTACGTTTTCGACCAATGTGATTTTGTAGCTGCAGATGAGTCTGTCGATAAAGTATTTCTTGGCAGGCCATGGCGTCCTTATGCAAATACGGTTCTGGTAGATTGTAACCTAGGAGCTCATATTATTCCTGAAGGCTGGAATGAATGGAAGGGTGACACGTTGTTCCCAGATAAAGATAAAACTGTATTTTACGCCGAATTGGGGTCTAAGGGAGCAGGGGCATCGGAACTCTCAAAGCGAGTGACTTGGTCACATCAGTTACCGGAAGATAAACGGGATGTTTATAAACTCGAAAAAGTAATGGAGGATTGGAAAGTTAAAGAAATGCTCGATGAAATGGAAAAATAAATATCGCTCACAGGCTCTTTTGTGGAGTACATTATTATTGTTTATGTTTTGCGATTCGGTGTGGGCGCAGAATCGAGACATTCCGAAAGATACGACCTATAATACGATGCGTGTATGGCGGCAGATCAAGAAAAGCTATCCCCATGCACGACCGGCTATGGACAGCCTAGGAGGAGATCTAAAGGTCGTACGTAATCTGGTATATGCACATCTAGCTCGAACCGATTTTGGCCCTCGGGATCTACATCTCGATGTTATCCGGCCAAATGACCAGCGAAAACATGCGGCAGTGATATGGATCCATGGTGGTGGATGGCGTTCTGGGCAGAAGGAAATGGATGTACCCATGGCACAGTTGCTGGCGAGAAAAGGGTATGTCTGCATTCCAGTGGAGTATCAATTATCTTTGGAGGCAAAATATCCCAATGCCTTACTCAATATCAAATCGGCAATTTTGTGGCTTAAAAATCATGCCGATCAGTACGATATCGACAGTAGCCGTATCGTGGTGGCGGGAAGTTCCGCAGGAGGTCACCTAGCGAGTCTGGTTGGATTGACAGGTAATGTGCCCGAATTTGAATCATTTCTTGAGTCTAAACACAGTACGCAGATTCAGGCTATTATTAATTTGGATGGAGTGGTGGATTTCATGGCTCCGCTTTCACTCAATTTAGAACGAAAGCCCGATTCTCCTGATGCCTTCTGGCTTGGAGGAACCTTTGCCGAAAAACCGTTAATATGGAAGGAGGCTTCGCCTATATTTTGGGCCAGAGAGGAACAGAAAATTCCGATGTTATTCATAAATAGCGGTCTTCCTAGATTCCATGCCGGACAAGATGAATTGGTCGGTATGCTAAAGCGTTGGGGGACGGCACATCAAGTGTATACATTTGATGTACAGGTTCACCCTTTCTGGCTTTTCCATCCTTGGGTGAATAAGTGCGTCGATGTTATTGACGAATTTTTAAAGAATAATTTAATAAATCCAGAGCGCTTTTAGTTTGAAAGTTTTTGATCAAAGAATTGAGTCTGCTCATATTGTAATTTTTCTGGGCAAGCTATATAGGTTAGTTGGCATTTTAGGCGTTGTGAAGTGAAATTTAAAAATAAACCCCACTTTAAATTAATTTAAAGTGGGGTTTATTTTTAAATGTGTCCCCGACGAGATTCGAACTCATATCGTCAGAACCGGAATCTGAAATTCTATCCATTGAACTACGGGGACCTGTCGCAAAGATATACTATTTTCTAGATCTTACAAATAATCTTTGCGATAAAATTCAATCTTTTAGCAGACTATTTTTAATGCCTTTTGTCGACAGCATTTTTATGTTTAACATTCGCTAATTCCCTATTTTTTTATACGTGGGCTAATGATTTGTATATGAATGCTTAGCATCTGGGTGATAGTACTGTGGGCTACTTACAATTTCCTTTCATCCACCAGATAAATGGGTTTTCTGCTGAGCGGATTATAAATCCGGCTGATCAAAATTTCTTCGCGTTCGAACTCCACATTGGGAATTACGCGCAGTTTCGCCTGAAAACTATCTTTGATTTCTTTTAATAATGCGCTGTTTTGTTGTTTGGAGGATATTAAAATCCGAATGTCGTCTGTACCGACTGCAGTGCTGGAGATCTCGATCTGATAATGTTCAATTGCGGTGTAGCTGGCCAATACATCAAACATAGCCGGGGGAAACAGCGTCGTACCCTTATACTTAATCATCTGCTGTTTTCGGCCTTCAACAGGGCCTATTCTATAGGAGTTCCGACCACATGTGCAAGGGCCAGCATGTCGTCTGACCATATCGCCAGTTTTATAGCGCAAAACGGGCATAGCCTCTATTCCTAAGGTGGTGACAACTAATTCTCCCAGTTGACCATCGGATACAGGATGGTCATTATCGTCCAATATTTCGGTAATGATTAATGCTGGATGTTGGTGACCACCGGCAAAAGCTTCACATTCTGTGAATGCTGAGCTCATTTCGGTGGAAGCATAAGTGGAGTAGAGGGCAATATTCCATTTTTCCTGAATTCGTTTTGCCAGTTGGTTGTCCTGCAGGTCCGCAGTTCTAAGATTTTCACCGATACAAATGGCGACCTTTACAGAGCTGCTGTTGTAGTCGATGTTATGTTCTTCGGCATAAGCAATCATTTTGAGTAGGAAGGAGGGGACGACAACAAGAAATTTGGGTTTAAACTGCTGGATTGAATCCCATTGCATTTGAGGTATGCCAGCCCCAATACGAAGTATTCCGGCTCCAATTTTACGGAGTCCAAGAAAGTAAGCTAATCCCGCCATAAAACGACGATCTAGGGTCGTCATAATTTGTACCCGGTCGCCTTTTTTAATACCTACCCGTTGGAAGGAAATCATCTCATTATAAGCGAGACGCTCCAGGTCCGCGTCTGTTAATCCAAATACAACAGGTTTCCCCAGTGTACCGGAAGTTGTGGAGAAGTCGACAATCTCCTCTTCGGGGACGCACAGAAAATCCCAGTTAAACTGCTGCAGCTGTTCTTTGGAAGTCGTCGGCAAAAGGGGGAGATCCTGAACACCGCGGATGCGTTGTAAGTCAACTCCTTCACGTTGAAAAAGACGTTTGTAGTAAGTTGAATGTGTATTCAAATAGTTTAAAACATATCTTAGCTTTTCATCTTGATAATGGGTTATTTCTTCAAGACTGGCTTGTTCTATCGTTGGGATCATCGATTATCTCCTTTCTTCTCAATTTTATGAATATATGAAGCAATGTTTTTGCGGTCAACCAAAGTGGTCACTTCGCAGGAGTCGGCCTGTTGCAATTGCTTTAGTGCTTCTTCATAGCGCTTTTGCTCAAAATAATACGTTCCTCTCTTGTGATAGACTGCCCAAAACAGGGGATTGAGCTTTTGATATTCCTGCCATTCCGATTCAGTAATTTCTTGGTCAGACTTCAGTTTGTGGTCTATTATTCGATCTCGTTTACGGTAATCCTCATAATCGCGGTAGGCTTTACTATTCAAAAATGTATCTTGGGGAATATTCAATGCTGTATTGGCCAATGTAGACGCTGGCTGATGTGCCTTGTTGTCGAAGATTTTATTTAAGTCATAACAGACAAATTCCCCAAGCTGATAGGGGTTGGCTGAGATCCATACAAGGCGTTTTTTTGGTTGGAAAATGACGCCATGATGAGCCAAGAGCTGATTTAAGGCCTTTTCATTGCCATAGCCTATTTCTTTATTTTTTAATCCATTGCGATCTCTTAGTATAGCCGCAACTTTAGGGGCTGTAAGCTTATCCTGCTGTTGCAACTGCTCTGTCAGCAGTTGGTGTCGATAAACACTGTGGCTTTCTTCAATCTGTTTTTGATTGCGCTTATCGGATTGATAGGTACTGCTCTGAAAATGATTTGTGCATAGCAGGTAATTTGCATTGTCTGATTCAAAAACAGCAAATTTATGTGGCGACATCTCAATTAAGATGGCACGGCCTTCATCTGCAGACCCGATCATAAGTGATTCTGAAATAAAAATAGGATGTTTTTTTGCAATGGCGATGGCTTCCTTAAAATTTCGAGCATATTGGAGTATTTCTCGGGCAACAATAGATATAGGCGTTTTTGCAGCCCAAGGAATAGACGATTTTCCTGCATTGAGTGTAACTGTCAGGCCAGCACTGTTCATGCCGGAGACGACACCAATCATGCCTGCCCAGCCCACGGAGAGAAATGAATAACCAGAATCGGGTTTCACAATAGTGATTAATTTGTTGTGACTAAAATCGTCGCCCGCATAAAAGTCAAAATTTCGCCCGATAATGAGCTCGCCATCTGCAGACTTTGGTCCCCATGCCGCTAAGGAAGAACAGCCAACCAAAGCGAGGTCCTGAAAAGCATGACCCAAGTCATGGGCCCCATGAAGAAAAAGATTCCGCTGATAGGGATCCATAAGGGAGTCGTAGCGAGGAGAAGCATACCGTGACAATCCAAAAATCTCTTTTCTATACGCTATCGGGATATATTTATGGATGTTTCGATTATAGACTTTAGTCAATTTCATCATCCATTTCTGCTTGCGCTGAGAAGGGATAAACTCTTGAATTTTAGAAAAGAAAGCCTTTTCTTGGTAGGCATAAAGCGATTGTGTCAGTATACCCGTTTTTAATCCAAGTTCCATCGGGTTACCGCTGACGTAGAGTTCCCATAAACCTTGTGCGTTATGAAATAGGAAGTTACTGTCTATGCTGAGATAATTGTCCGTAGAGTCGGCCAACCTTAATGTCGGAATCGCCTGCTGTTCGAATTTAGCTTTTTCTTTCAGGGCACCATTTAGCGCACAAGAGCTAAATAGTGATGCTATCCAAATCGCCAACCAATACTTTTTCATCATTCTCTTTAAATAGATCATCTTCAAATTCTTTTCCAAGCATCATTAAGCAACAGGAGAAGGCTGTAATTGTAACCCCCAACACACCGTGCATCTTGACATTTTGGCCTGTCAGAAACAAGTTCTTGACTTTCGTCTTCGTGGAAATTAAGCTATTCAACGGATGCTTGTATTCTTTTAAATAGCCATACATATTACCTTCCTCGGCCCCGATAAAATCACGGTAGCTTAATGGACTGGACGTGTGAACAGATTGAGCGGCAGCTTTAATATTCGGAAACAAGTGTTGGAGTTCTTCGATAATTTCTGCAGCCTTGGCAGCTTTAAAGGCTTCATACTCTTCACCACGGCTACTTAACTGCTGGATAATGGACCGATTGAAAGTCTCATTCCACTGTTGCACTTCGTCCGCAGTCATATAACACATCACGGTCATGGTGCTACAATAGCGTTGATTTTCGCTGTTACAGCTCATGGAAACGACTAAGGGAGATTGCTCCTGATTATACCAAACGGAAGCGATGTTTTTATAATGGTAAATATTATAATTTTGATAGGGGATATAACCTTCTTTACAAACGATGTAAACGGAAAAAACCGAAGGGCTCAACGGTAAGCCTTGTATACGCTTGACATAAGCTTGCTTTTGAAATCTTTCAGGCAGCATGGCAAAGGTATGCCGGAGATTGATATTCGAAACAAACTCCTTTGCATAAATCAGCTGCTGGTCATCGGTGCGTACTGCTTTGATCAGCTGATCGTCCATTTCTACAGCAATGACTTCTTTATTTTTGATGATGTCACCACCATATTTACGCAATTGGCGGATCAATAACTTGGCAATTTGGCTACCGCCGTTTACACAACGCCAAGCGGACTGAATATAGGAGTTTATGGTAAGCGCATGTACATAGAGTGGGGTACTTTCTGCTTTTGCAACATAAAGGAAGTTCGAACCGACGAGTACAGCCTTAAGGAGTTCGTTATCGGTCAAATCGTCTAAAAAAGACTTCAATGAAATACCGAGTACAGCCTCATTGAACCCAAAACTTTTGCGGAGATTATACATAGGAAATGAATTACAGATGTCCTGTATCTTCTCACAATATACGGTTAAGGCCTGCTTTTCTTCAGGAAAGTAATGAAGCAATTGTTGTACAAAATTTTCATATCCTTGTGCATGTGGATAATTGATCGGATTTCCATCAAATGAAATTCGATCATATTCATCGATTCCCATGCGTTGGATCGATAGATCCTTCATAATCCCCAGATACTCAAAATATTTATACAGGTTTTCACCTTCACCCAAACCGCCAATGTAATGTACCCCTGTGTCTAAGATTTCTTTGTCTCGCACAAAAGTCTGCAGATTGCCACCATATTGATTGTTTTTTTCAATGACACATACTTCGCGTCCAAATTTAGCAAGGAGAACTGCGGTAACAAGGCCTCCTAGCCCTGAACCAATGATGACGCTATCGTAGACTTTATCCATTTGTTCTTCTTTTTAATACGCAACTGTATTGATCTTTAAATACTTCTTCAAAACCAATGTAATGTGGCTTTTCTAGGAAATCATAACATACAATAGTATGTATCGAATCGCTGATTTCAACCTTTTCATCGTTGCTGCCCCAGATCAGTACATCGAAACGTAATGTGGTTTCGGTCGGCTGATTTAGATAAGTCAATTTACGTTTATGCTTTAGATACGTATTGCCCGCAATAGCACGTTTTTCAGGATCACGGATATAGCTTTCTATATGTCGCTGTGCCTGTTGCATGGTCAACAAAAAATCAATATGACCAAAATCGTTTCCAATATGCAAAATTTTTGCATTTGCTGCAATGAAATTATTCCAGGTTGCATAAGACTCCTGATGAAGGTCAAAATCATTTAGGCTTAATTTTTCGATTTCCGTTTCTTTATACCGATAGTTTAAGCTTATTTTTTCTCTAAAGTAAGTCGGACCCTCAAATTGCTTTCTGATT
The DNA here is from genome assembly GCF_002472745.1 of Sphingobacterium sp. UBA7253. NCBI lineage: Bacteria > Pseudomonadati > Bacteroidota > Sphingobacteriia > Sphingobacteriales > Sphingobacteriaceae > Sphingobacterium > Sphingobacterium sp. UBA7253. The sequence continues at coordinate 17,891 of NZ_DKSP01000187.1, forward strand.
TCAGCGAACTGTTGTTTGAATAAGCGACTGATTGTTTTACAGCGTGCAGAATAATTATCTCCAAACTGTTGGTCGGTAGGTCGAATTCTTTCGCCTATGACTGTACTGAGTGTTCCATCATAAATGACAAAATCTCCTTTTGGACAAACATCGGCAGCTCCGTGTATATAAATAGGGAGGATATCCAATTGCAGCTGTTCGGCAATATAGAATGCGCCTTTGTGAAACCGTTGTACATCATTTGTTGCCGATCGCGTTCCTTCTGGAAAAATCGCAATCGAATACCCAGCATCGATACGTTGCTTTAAGATGTTTTTCGATTTTTCTAAATCGTCGTCGAGCATTAAAAAACCTGCACGCCTAACCACACGGCCAAAGACTGGTGATTTGTAGACCCATTCGTTCGTAACAAATACGCACTTTGGCAATAAACGCCCAATAAGAAGTGTATCTAATAGCGAATTGTGATTGGCTATAATAATCGCGGGTTTTTTGAAGTCTTCGTCATGCGCGTTGAATTGCTGTTTCTTGACAAAAGGGTTGGACTTCAATACAGAGTCTCCAAAACGAGACATTACGCGTGTCATCCAAGCTCTATTAGAGATCAAACTAAAGAGAAGGCCTGAAAGCATACTTCCGATGATATAGTAGCTGAACGAAAACGCTGAAATCAAGCGCAGACGCAAACTAAGCGGAGATAAGCCTTGGGAAGGCCTGCGGCGAAATACAAACCTAAAAACGAGCGGATAAAGAACAAAAGTGTTTAAAACCGCTGCTGTAACACCGAGTAGGGAAACTGCTGAAATGGATTTTAATGCCGGGTGTTTAGCGAAAATTAAAGCACCGATGGCTAAAATTGTCGTTAATACGGCAAGTAGAATAGACGTACGGTACATAGGCATTTCATCTTTGCCGGTACTGTATTCTTTTTGCAGGGCTGCGGTCATAAATATGGCAAAGTCTACACCGTGACTGAATACAAGTGTACAGACAATGGTATTGAAAATATTAAATTCGAGGTGAAACAGGCCCATGAGGCCCCCTGTAACCAAGCCTGTTAACACAATAGGTACCATGCTGATCAATGTCAGCTCGATGCGGCGAAATGACAACCAAAGAATAACAAATATGGCTACAAAGCTATAATTGACCAAGGTGTTGAAGTCATTGACCAGCTGTCCCAAAAAGGTTTCATTCATTTCTTTGCGATCAATGACAACGGTACTGCCATTATTGAACTGCTTCATCAATTTTTCCCGGTTTCCTTCTGCCGTTTTTACAATGGTATTTGCGGTGAAAAAGCCATCTTTGGAACTGATATACTCGCTCAATATTCCATTGTTGAGTTTCTGATAATCATCCCATGTGACGGTCGAAAATTTTTGATCCAAAAGGGAGAAGAAAGCTTGATAAGCAGTTGGTTTGAAACCAAAAGCAGCGCTAGAACGGATAAGATTCTCGCGGATTTCCGTTTTACGGACATCTGTCCAAAAGGAATTCCACTGGGCAATTTTCGCCTCCTGATCCTTTTTCGATAGAACAATTTCACCAATGGAATTGATAGCGATCATACCTGTATCTTGTTGTAATCTACTATACAATAAAGAATTAGCCGAAAGAACCTGGTCGATATTGTTACCATAGTTTATCAGAAATAGCGACTTATTTTGTTGTTGTGCTGAATTTTCAAGTTTGTATTCGGCTTCTTGCAGTTCTTTTGGGAAGAAATTTAGTGCAGATAAATCTTTATTGAACCCGACTTTCCAAAAAGTAAACAAGCTCACTACTAACAATAGGTAGCTAAATATTTGTAAGGGTTTATTCCGTTCAAAACTGAATGCAGAAATCCGATCGATGAGATGGTTTTTATCATCCGAGGTTTTTATATTCGGTTTATAGATATGCGGGATAAGAATCAAAGAGAATATTCCCGAGAACAGGATGGCAATGAACGCAAATATTCCCAAATCTTTTAAGGCCTCCGAATTGACGAAGAGCAGGCAAAGAAAAGAAACGGCTGTAGTGCCCGCACTCATCAAGATTGGCTTAGTGATTTCTTTATAGAGGTGTTTGATATCCTGAGTTTGCTTGAAATGCGTCATGATATGCAGCGCATAGTCTATGGTAATGCCAATTAATACTGCAGCAATGGAGATTGAAATAGCAGATATTGTACCCCGCAGAAAGTAAAGAAATGCGAGTGCTAGTAAAGCCCCAAAAAGCGAGGGAATAAAGATGATGACCGGAATTTGCACTTTCTTGTAAAAGAGAATCAAAATAAGCATCAATAAACTCATCGAAATAAGGATGGTCGTTTGGATATCTGTTTTGATTTGCTTTGCATTGGCGACAGCAACCAAAGATGATCCGAAGTAGCTTAGTTTGGTTTTTTTTAGGTAGACCTTGTTTAACGCACTTTTCATGTTGTCAAGCCTGTCGACAAAAATCGCATTATGTTCTGTTTCCGAGCCTGAATATTTGGGATTAATAAACAATAACAGCTTGCTTGAATCTTTTGTAATAATATAGCCATTGTAAAGTTGAAAATCGCCGGCAATACTGAGCTTTTGGAATTTTTTAAGCGCCATAAAGCCAATCCCTAGGGGATCTCGTTGTATAAAAGATTTTGCAACGATACTCGTAGGCGAAATTAATGCAGCATAATTGGCTTCCACTACCTGCGCTATGCTATCACTTGGCAGGTGGCTTGCTATGGTTTTGTAATCGTTCTCGTCCAATAATGTCGGCAAATGCTGGTATACAAACTGCATGGTACTTTCCATTTCCGCGTCGCTAATTTGCCCTTGTATACTATGATAGTAGGGAGCAAGCGATACGATGCTATCGGAAAAGGAATTAGCCATTTCAACCATATCGTCAATTGAAGCATCTTTTTCCCGTTCAATAATGACGCTTATTTTATCCGAAAACTTAAGTTGGGTCAATATTTTGGCAACCTCATTTGTCCGTTCATTTTGAGGTATGATCCGCGTAATATCTTCTTCAAATTTTAGTTTTAGTGCGAAATATCCCGTTGCGACCAAAAAGAGCAGGGCAACTAACCAGGCGATATAAGGTTTCTTCTTGAAAAATAGATAAAGCTGATAAAAATAATGCTGCATATTAACGTCGTTGATTAAACCGCAATAGCGTAAAGGAGGAAAGTCCAAATAGGACTGCGGTCACTAAAGCCAAAGCGAGACTACCCAGTACATATTGTAAAAAATGTTCGGATATAGCTTGAAAATCTATTTGGCTATAATCCAACAAAGGTTTGGCACTGGATATAAATAACTTTCCTGTTTGTATCGATCCCCAAATAATCAATGGGATCATAGGGGGGATACTGACATTTGAAAAGGCAAAACAAAGACCTTTATTAAGCCTAAAGACAGAGGCGAGAAAAATTGATAAAAAAGACTGAAATCCCCATAAAGGGGCAATCCCAATAAACACACCCAATGCAATCGAAATGGATTTAATAAAATTCGAATCGTGCGTTCCCAGAATATCTTCTTTTAGAAAATCCTTAAAGCTTTTTTTTTTGAAACTTCGAAAAGCGTTTCTTGGAAATATGTAGAGTAGACTAATCAAAACTAAGAAGGTGTTAAGGATGCTAATTCGTGTGAAGTCCTTAAATGGTCTAAAATGCGAAACTCGCTCTGTCGGATCGTAAAGTATCTTAATCGGTACATTCTTCACGACAATGTCTTTCCATGCTGAGCGTACAATTACTTCAATTTCTAGTTCGAATTTGTTGGTATATAGTTTTTTAGGTATGCGATCAAGAGGGTAGAGTCTGTATCCTGATTGCGTGTCAGCAAGTTTTATCCCTGTTTCAAACCAAAACCAAAAATTGGAAAACTTATTACCGAAACTGCTCTTTTTGGGTATGCCGGCTTGGTCCATTTGGCGCTCACCAATCAATAAAATATTTCCGTCACTTTGGTTGAGTGCGTCTATAAAAGTTGGAATGTCATCGGGAAAATGTTGCCCATCCGAATCGATGGTGATTGCATACTGAAATCCCTGTTTTCTTGCCGTATCAAACCCTATTCGTAAAGCTTTGCCCTTACCTGAATTCTTTTCCAGGTGCAGCACTGTAATGGAAGGGTAATTTGCTAAAATCTCTGCTGTTGTATCCGTTGAACCATCATTGACTACAATAACCTGTGTGGTATAGGCCAAAACCCCATCTAAAACTCTTTTTAGCGTTTTAGCATTGTTGTAGGTGGGTATGAGTACACATACAGCTGTAGGAATAATAGATTGGCTGAAGCTTGGCGAATTGATCATGGTTATACAACAGGATAAGTGCGGCAAAAATTGAGTTCCATTTTAAGTGCAAGGGTATCATCGAAAGAACAATTGGCCTTGATCTGTATGGTTTCGGTTTCTTGAACCGCCAATTCCAATGTCAGCATGGAATGAACGGAAGGATCTATAATGGCATAAAAACGAATGTTTTTGGCAGACCGCATACGGAGTTTTGTCTGCAGTAAATCTTCGGTTATATTTTTTATGATCTGTAACATACATACACCTGGTGTTACTGGTCGCCCTGGAAAATGCCCGTTAAAAATCGGATGATCGGGATGAATACCTATCTCCATCAAATATTTTCCATCTTCACGCACCTGACTATTGTGTATCGTATAAAAGTCTGCTAAAACCATGTTTCAAACTTAGATAAATTACCTTTTATATGCAATATAATAGCGGAGCATAATAAAAGTAATTGAAGAACTTACTATAGCGGAAATACGGCTTTGTTTATTTTTTATATCTAGCCTTATGTATCATGTCGCTTAAAATGGAATATTTACAAAATCCATTTTTAGCTTGATACCACGATGTTTTATATTAAAGCTGTCAAGTTTCCCCAAAGAATCTGGTTTGAATTGAATTTCAAAAGCTCTTTTGTACTTGGATGCCATTTCGATTTTGGTTAAGGTTCCTTGGTCATCTATCTTAAGAAAATATCGTTTGCCGTTATAGATACTTAAAAATTGATTGGCTATTAAATTTTGATAGTCAGCTCTATAAGTTGTTTGTGTTAAAGCTCTGAAATCCCTCACTAAGGTGTGGAGGATTATCTTTCTGTCGAGATCTTGCATGACATAATTGACCAGATGTTGGTCTTTGGAAATCGTTATATCAAATAAGGTATTCCCCAGATCAGAGGTAAGTACAATCCGATGATCGTCCTGACTGATTCTTTTGGCGACAAACATTCCTGTCATCTCTTTTCCATAAAAGCGAATTGTGGCCCGATATAAGCGCTCTTCATTTAACCTGGCAAAATAGGGGTTTTGAACGAGAGTGTCGATTGCACCATAGTTTTGTTTACCATTTGGGTAGTAAACCTTACATCCTGTCAGAAGAACTAAAAGTAACAGACTAAAAACTGAATAACGCATCGCTGATTGGTTGGTTGATCTGCTTGTTTTTGAAAACTATTTTTGTATAATCTTTAGACGGTTCTATCAACTGGACTTCCGAAACTGTAGATTGTTGATCATTAAAATACAATACGATCGTTTGAATATAAGCCGATAGCTCTTTTGTTTTAGGTGAAAGCTTCGCTATGCGTTGATTTCGATTTTTGTGAAAGGTGATCGTAAAGTCATCGGCAGCAAAGAGATCTCCACTGATGCTGCCAATAATCATTTTATTGATTTTCTCGAACTTTTTATTGTTGCCAAGGTCGACCTTATTTTTTTTACCTTGATCATTTACCAATACTTTATTGTCTTTAAAAAGAATACCATATTGGATCGGTGTATTGTATTTCCAAAGCAGCTTGTTTGGGTTTTTCAATAACATGGATCCACTGGACGTAATCTCTTTAGAAAGAAAATCCAAGTGCTTATATTGGACAAAATCTGTTTTTAAGGTTTTTATTTTTTGTGCTTCCGCTACGACGGTTTGTTTAAAACTAGTTATTTCAGCGCTTGACATAGCTGTTTCTTGTGCTTTGGTCAGCGCAATGTGAAATACAGAAACAAGGAGTAGAATGAGCTTAGTTTTCATATACTTTTTGATTTAAGAAATCTTCCAAATTTACGGCTTCTAATTTGTTAACCTTTAATGCCATTAATAAACTTTTAACGATATGTACTGTTTTCTCGGATGTATCATGTAAAAGAATGATACTGCCGGGACTTAGTTTTTTTGCAATGCGTGCAAAAATCTGATCTTCAGTTAGATTTAAAGTATCCAAGGAGCGGATGTTCCAACCAATGGATTTCAACTTGCAATCGTGCAATGCTTTTGCAATATGTGGATTGCTGACACCAAATGGAGGCCTGTAAAGCAATACTTTTTTTCCTGTTGCCGTTTCAATGGCATGATTAGCTTCATTTATCTCTTCAACAACTTGTCTGCTTGGCAGAAACCCCATCTTATTGGGATGATTCATGCTATGATTGGCAATTACATGGCCCCTTTCAATAATTTGCTTCGCTATCATGGGATACTTGACGACCTGTGTGCCAATACAAAAAAAACTAGCTTTTGCTTGATATTGATCCAGTAAGTCTAGTATTTCCAAGGTAAAAGGTGTAGGGCCGTCATCAAAAGTGATCGCAACTTGCCGCACATTTTTTCTTACGCTTGTTGTCGATTGCATAAAGAAATTTAGACGGAGATCAAATGCTCCCCAGGAAACTATTCCAACATACATAATCAGCACAATAATCAAAGGAGAATACAGTTGATCGTTTTTCCAGATGAATACAGTCATCAGAAAAAGGGCAAGACTCACGTATGTTGTGTTTTTAAAATTTAGCATCTCGATAACAGCATTAGACTGTTTTGGTCTCCAAAATTACAAATCAGTACATGTTGAAAAGCACCGATCTTATTTCCAATTGGACTCTCTATCGATCGAAAGGTTTGATTATTCAATTGCTTTAAAGCGAAATCGAATGCAAACACAACATCTGTGTCAAAGTATCCTATCTGCGATTGATAGTTTATTTTAGCTAAGTCGTTGAAGGCCTCAGCTTCCATTTCCGATGGGGTTTCCGGCTTTGCCGAACCATAAATAACCAAGTCAAGCTGCTCGGCAGATAGCTTGTTTTTTTTAAGAAATGCAGCTAGTTGGCTTTCTGGTCGGAGCTCTTCTGTTGGATGATAAATTACCATGTCAACCAATTCACCAAGGGTATGTTGATTCTTTTGATTGGAGAAAATAAAGAAACCGGCACCTTCTGTCCGCGGGATTCCTGTTGTTATCGGTTGATCTGTTGTATTGGCTATGCTCTCGCTGATGTCGATACTGATATCTGAAAGCTCGTCAACGGCACCGACCAATAAAGTTTTCCGTTCGTTCAGCACAAGTTGTAGATAGGCATCAAATACGGTCGATTCAAATGATACGCGACCCTGTGAATAGGTCATATTATAACCTGTATTTTTGATTAAAAGGGCAATTTGACCGGCAACGGTATTGTGCGTCGACTGGATAAATGCAGTCGGTGATAAAAACTCTTCTTGTTGAACAGCAATGGACTGTAAGAATCTATCGGAGTCTATTAGACAGCCTTTTCCACTTCCAACGAGGATACCGTCCAGCTCACTGCGATCAATCTGTTGCAGTGCTTCCATAGCACATATAATTCCCATTTTTACAGCTTTGGACATTCGCCTTGCACTGTTGGGCGATAGGATCTTACTGTCTATTTTAGGCAGATCAACCTTGATCCAATTTTCTCGACTATTTGGTAGGCTAAGGTTGTTAACGCATATGCTTGCGGAATTAATATATACTTTATGCATGCGAAAAAATTAAGCTTGAACAATTACCGCC
>NZ_DKSP01000005.1:0-15223 GCF_002472745.1 Sphingobacterium sp. UBA7253
TTAAATAAATGATGGAGAAGAAAACGAAAGCGAGGAATGGAAAAAAATGTAGTCCCCAATACCGAATTTTTGCTGTTGGTTTGACCATGTAGTGAACGGCCAGGTAGAAGCAGGGGAGTGTAGCCCATCGCGGGAGTTCCAGCGTATGGATCAATCCATTGCTCTCGATATGAAAACCTTCCAGAAAAAGCTGGGTAAATAAGCATGCCATCAAATAATACCAAGTCCCAAGCCACCGGTCTGCGTGGGAACAACTGTGGTTGACACCCATAACGATTAAGGTGCCGAGCAACAGAAATGCACCCGCTGAAAAAGCATGAAAGGTATAGAGTATATTGATCATGGGCCGTAGCAAGTTATCATTGTAACGTGAATTTAAACATAATTGATCAAATGGTGCTACATCATCCATATAAGTACCCCGATCCAACCATTTACGGACAGCGGGGCGACGAGTAAGCTTTTTTTTACAAATTAGCAATGATCTTTACTGGTCTTGTCCGTGTCCATCCAAACGGATAAATCTGTTAGGGTTCCATGCGATACAATATCAAACTGCTGTCGAATGAGATTACTGATATAGGTTGCTTTTTCGTTTTTCGGTTTATGCTTCGATCGCTTAAGCGGAGATAGTGATTTTATCAATGACAGCACAGTTCTCGATTATAGCTTATTGTTTCCATTTCACTTTTCCCTTATCGTCCAACATTTCGATAGAAGGGTTACCCAGACTGTCCACCTTTAAAATAATTCTCGGTATCTCATTGTTATCTTTCATCACCAAAGAAGCGTTCCCATTCTCTGTTAGTAGGTTTATCCGGTTAATATTATGCCCCGGCTTACCGGATAGATCTTTATCATTAATCAATAGACCAGCCCTGAAATAATTGTCGTGTTTATTATCCTGTGCCAGGATACCAATGGCATCGGCATTCTGATAATCAAATGCAAGTGCATTCAGGTTAGTCTCTTCATTATCGGTAATTGCCAAACCACCTCTTTCGTCTCCATTTTTATCATAGAAAATCAGGCCCGCGGGAGCGTAAGCCCTTTTATATGTTTTCCCTTTGATAATAGGTTGCGGAATGTTATCTGTGTTTGCAATAACGACACGATTATTTCCAGATCTGTCCTTGATATCTATTCTTTCAGCACTTAAACTGTGCTTGTTGTTCAGAAAAAAGTAGACCACACAAGCCATCAGTACGATATTGGAAAGAATAAGTGCGGTTAGAAATATTTTTAGTGTTTTGGAAATTGTTTGCATAATTTAATTTCAATTGTTAATTATTACGGTCTCCTATTCCAAACTTCAATTAATAGTACGATGCGTTCTATTTCAAAGAGTTTAATAGTATCCTTTATTATTGTTTGATAATAAGCAAAAATAAAGTGTGATTTCGAAAACGCACTCTATATAGGTTGAGCGTAATGATTTTTTTATTTGGTTAGCCCTTTACGTATTCGGCTCAACTGTGTTGGGGTAATGCTCAGGTGCGAAGCAATATATTGTAGTGGAATTCTGCTGTCAATTCCCGCGTGTGCCGCCAGCAATTTGAGATATCTTGTGGTTGCACTTTCGGTCAGTAAAGAAATTTCTCTTTCTTCATTAATGACGATCCATTTTTTCTCCAAATAGGCAATGTAAAGGTTTTTTAGTTCATCATTTTGATTGATAGCTGCTCTTGTTTGATGATAAGGCATACATACCACAGTAGTGTTTTCAATAGCTTGCAGTTTAAAATCGTTGGGCGTTTTTATGATTGCCGAAAATCTTGTGCTCGCAAAATCCCTCTCCAAATAAATCCATTTATTCCAGATAGCTCCTTTTTCATCAATAAAATAAGAGTTTAAGGCTCCTTTACAGACAAAGAAAATGTCATTGGCGACACGCCCTTCCCTAAGTAAAACTTCATTTTTCTTAAACTGCTGAACGTAGGCCGTTTCAGCCAATAAATCAAATGCCTTATCCGAAATGGGATATACGCTTGTAACAGCTGTTTTAAAGTCAGCAAGATATTTTTCTGTTTCTGTCATTTGCTTTAGCGGGGCTATATTCGAATAAATATAACGTATATTTTAAATAGCTAAAATTGATTTTTCTTCTTCTTTGGATATTTCGATATCAATGACCACTAGATATATATGATAGATTTTATCTTGGTATTATTGTGCCTGAATTTGTAGCGGCAATAATAGTCGTCTGTATTTATTGTTCTGTTTCGTTTTTGAAACCGAAGCGTTATCCCAGTAGCTGCGGTGAGAATAATCTCTACCGATTCCGTATCGAGATCCCTGGCCGACCTCAACGAATAAAATTTCCAGATAAGTCCAAATCTGAGAATAAGTTATAAGTGTCGAAATAAAGGAACTATTTTGGCCACTTCATAAGTGGCTCCTTTGTAGGGGCTTATTGTTTTTTTGTCAATTTTTACCATCAACTCTCATCCTTTGCAGCATTTTCTTCGGCAAGCTTTCCTTTAAGTTATAGGACACCAGCTATCCCGATCACCCTTTGACTTTCTGATCCTGGCATAAAATTTTTTACGATCTTTAAAGAACCAATACGTCGCTATTATGATAAATATATTATTAAAAACGGTTACAGATGCAATAGACATTAATCAAGCAGATAGGGACCTGATTTCAAAACTTTTTAGGGAAAAGAAATATTGAGACTAAGCACAGCAGATAGAACATTAACCTGTTTTGTAAACAAAGGAAGCCTGTCCAAATTCATTTACAGAACTTTGACAGACTTCCATTTTAGAATAATTATGGTATGTTTATTTAGCGGCTAAAACGTCCAATTTCTCAATAGATGGCGGATTAGCTAACAATTCTGGTGCATTTTCCATAAGCGCCTTTGCTATCTTACCACCAAGATGTGCTTGTCTGCCTTCTTCATCTGAAAATGTGTCATAAATGCCAAATGTAGAAGAGTCAATACGAAACGCATACCAAGTAATAGTGCCGACTTCTTCATTAGCAAGTGGCAACGCACTTGTAATAAACTCTTCAACGTTTTTTTCTTTTCCAGCTTTTGCTTCTAGTCGAACTAATAATCCTAATTTTTTCATATATGTTTATCTTTTTTAAATTACACATTTTTATAACAAATGTAGCTCATTTAAGTTTTTTAGGATTTTTTATTTGGTTCAAAAACTTATGAAAAAAGATCAACTACCGTTATAACGTAGCCTTTGGGGATATCAATAAAACCATCTTAACTTACTGTAATAGAATGTTAGAATCCCTGCATCAAAATGCCTAAAATAACGCTATTGTATGGACCCTTTTTAATTCACCCCAAGATTCTTTATCAAATTCTTCGCTATCTTACCATTGTTGTTGATTAAACGTTCTAACATAGGCTTGGTTTAGTATGTTAAAAATGTGGAAAAGATCTAACCTAAACTATCGTCAAGCAATACATATTTGTAACCTCTCAGACATTAAAACGGAGGTTTATTGAGATTATTCGATATCCTTAATTAGCATGATTAATTTTAAAAGATGTTGTATCAAAAACTTGTATCAATAAACAAAGTTTCATGAATTTATATCACATGAGTTTAATGTAACTAAATATGAAAATTGGGTATGCAACTGGAAAACCACTTGAACGAAAAGAAAGCTTCGGGCAATAGCAATCGTCGAAATGGCAAGACAAAAAAGACAGTCCGAGGTCTCAATACCGGAACTTTTGAGCTGGAGACAGGCCGGGATAGATCGGTAAGGTTCGAGCCTAAAGTAGTACCTAACAGACAATTAATTATCACTGAACAGCTTGAGGGACACGTGTTGAGCATGTATGCCCATCTCCTGCTAGTTGAACTGAATTATTAAAAAACTCTTCAAATCCGAATTGACCTACTCCGTCAAATGTGATTTCTTCAATTCCAAAAAATTCAAAGGCGCTAGCAAATTTTAGTAATTCTCTTATCTCTGGCGGAATTTGTCCTGTTGGCAATCTTTGGCTAATTCGTCAATTTGTTGATTTGTCAAACCTTCTTTTAATTCTACTTTATATTCGTCGCCATCTTCTTAAATATATTGTTCGGTCGAAATGGAAGTTAGTTTTTCCGTAGGTGTCATAAATGCAATTGTGTTTTCTTGATGTGTCGTGTTATGCTTGTAGGTAACTGGCGCGGCGACTTGTCGTAGCTGTATCGAAGATACGAAAGTGGAGCTGTTTTGCCAAGTCACTTGTTATAATTTAGTGGATGCGCCATTAAATGAGGAATCTGGCTATCGGAATTTTTATGGAGATACCGCTAGCCCCAAATTACGAAGCATGGTGGTGCATTGAAAACTTTATCGATTTACCACAGGGACGGAATAGCGCTTTAGATTTCGGGGTACATGCAGGCGAAGTCAAAGTCCGACTGGAATTTTTGCCAAGGAATAGATGGTCTATCTAAAAGCAGTGAAGCATGAAGCCACTCGGTATGATATATCAGATATTTATATGCAGTGGTAAGGCTATTTTAATCAAGAGACAGAAGAGAAACTCCAGATAATAAATATACGCGTTAAGGAATTAAAGATTTTTTGGCGTATAGCCGGGGGCCTAGTTAAATAGTTTACAGAAGAAACTATTTTGGTAAATTCATAAGTAGTTCCTTTGCAGGTACTTCTTGTATTTTTCCGTCAACTTTTACCACCAAACTCTCACCCTTTGCTGCACTTTCTTCGGCTAGTTTTCGTAAAGCCTTTTGCACTCCTAAACGAATTCGTTCAGCAAGATTAATATTTTCAATATTTACCTTATCGTTCATTATAGTATTTCGATTTTAGTGTTGACCAAATTTCGCTATTTGAAACGAATTCTCCAAATTTATCACCCTGAGCAAGGAAGGGCTTCCCCCTAAGAAGGAATAGTCCCAGATTTCAGCAGACAGGTCGGTAAGGGACTCTTTTAATTGTTCCCATTGCCCGCGGTCTGACCAGGCTGATTCAATACATTGTTTCCGGTTATTGTAAGCTTCTGAAGCGGAATAAGCCATGATATCGTCGAGGGTAACACCCTCCGGATAATACTCTTTTAACTGCTCTGTTATTTGTTCCTTTCGCATCTGAATTTATTTACAATTAGTATCCCAGTTCTTCACTCCAGTCCCAGGATTAGTTCCTACCATATTGGCTCCTCTCGCAAGATTCGCTCCAAGCTGTGCATTGATTTAGACCTGCATTTCAGGAGGCCTTTTTTTTAATTTGTTAAAACTGCCGAACGAATCGACTGTTCTTCCGCGTAACCAACTCTTCTTTCGAACCCATACCGTAGCCTTAACAATGCGTCATCATCTTGAAATTAAGAGCTGTATATATTCTTTTTAACAACCTTTTGATGAAAAGGACGCGTACATATTTTAGGATATATTAAGGTTAATACGATTTATCCAAATTTGTTCTCGGTCTTGGTTGTTTTCAAAGTTCTGCAACATATATTCACGATTGTACTTTACTTTTCCATTGAAATACAATTTACCATTTACGTAAACCTTTACTTTCTTCTTCAGATTGACCATTTCAGGCGAAATATTGATTGAAAATGATTTAATAGATGAAGTTTTAATTCTGAAAATGTTGTTTTGATATTCAGCTTTTATTTTTCCTGATTTTCTTGGAAAATCAAAAGCTTTTTTATTAACCTCCTGCACAACTAAGCTATCGTTTTTGTCGTATTTCAACCATTGGTTGATTTTGAAATTTAACTCTTTGTGCCAATTTGATTTTCGGCTTAGGGTATCTAGTTTTATATCAGAAAACCAATCAATATTTCCGTATTTTTCATCATCAAATTCCCAAGATATTTCTTTCGAAAAAGGATTTCTCTTCCGGCTTATTAGGTCGTTAAAAAGAATCTGATAAGCTGGTTCAGATTCGTCAAATTGTGGAAACCAATGCGGAAATCCATTGTAGCGATAATCTTTGTAATCGGCATTTATTCCGTTCATTAATTTTGTTAAATCATCATTTGCGTTTGGTGGATAATAATAATCCTCATCTGTTGAAAAATTGATAAATGAACGGTTTTTAATATTTTCAACGAAAGTACCACCCGTAAATATTTTTGGATAAGTGTTAAATCCGTAAAAACCTGCAAATTGTGTAGGTTGTTTCATCAGATATGAAAACGACCCCGTTCCTCCGTTAGAATGTCCCGAAATGAAAACTTTATTGTCATCAACGTTGACTGCTTTCTTGATACTTTCAAGCATTTCGGGAATCATAAAAAAGCCCTCATTTGATGTCATCCAATTGTATTGCCTGCTCCCTTTTGGAAAAACTAAAATGACATCATTTTGCTCTGCATATTTTGTGTAATATCTATTCCAACCACCTAAATTCCAATCTGCAAACTGATAATCAATCAACGCATTACTTCTTACTGCACCATGAAGAAAGAAAAGCAGGGGATACTTCTTATGAGGATTGTAATTTTTTGGTAAATGAATAAAAAACGAAGTTTTGGTTGAATCGTTTATTTTGAATGAAATAGAATAATCCTGATTCTTTTTCGCTTTGTAGGGATTAAAGTTTTTTATTTTCTCATAAAGAGATTTTTCATCCTGAAATTTATCTAGGTTAGTTGGCTCTATGCTGAAAAATTCATCTTCCTTTACTTTTAATTGGATGTAAAAACGATCTTTATTTTTAATAGCATCACTTTTCAAAATTTGCCATCTTGGGTCACCTATTAGATCTTTATATTCTTCCGAAGCATAATCTCTAATGATATAATTCCAAGCGGGATAAGTTTTCCAGTCGGTTTCCTTCTTTGCCAGCGCAGATAAATAGGTAAATGCTTTATCTTTATTATTCAATTTATAGGCTAAGATTGAAGCGTTATAGCGGCTAAATTGATCTATACTATCCGGAAAGCGCGCAAATGCATCCTCGTATAATCCTAATGCATGCAGATACGCAATTGAATCTTTTGCTTTTTTTTTGTTTTCGACCGCTTTTCGAATCAAAGTTGAATAATTTTCCTGTGCTTGGGCAAATAAACTTAACAGAACTAAAAATAAAACAATACAATATCTCATAAATCAAAATTTAATCAGGCAAATCTACAGACAAACTATTTCGGAAACTTGTAAAAATGGAACTTTACTCGAACTTGTAAAAATGGAACTTTACTCGTTAAGGATCCAGATGCCAAAAAGTATCTTCTTTTCCTAAAATAGTTCCTTTGCTAAAAAAGTTTCTAGGTGAATTATCAACCAGATTTTTATAGATTTTATTAAGATGAGATTGGTCGCTGAAATTAAACTCATAAGCAATTTCAGTGAAGCTACTTTCAGGGTTCTCAAAAAGTTTCTTGTTGACGGACTGCCTAAAAAGAACTATTTCGTAAAATTTTTTTATGGAAACTCCCAAATGAAATTGAAATAATCTGTTTAAATGTTGTCTGCTGATTCCAATGTAAGTTGAAAGTTCTGTGACAGATATTTTCTCGTCATTACTGAAAATATATTGAATTGCTTGTTCTAAAATTGGGCTCTCAAATTTTTTAAAACGATGTAATAAAGCGTTGTCTAAAAAATCTGAAATATGTTTTGTTTGAGTTGTAGAAAAGATTTCTTTTAGTTCTTCTGGACTGAAAAACTCGTAATCTGTTATATAATCTGCAAAATTTAAATTTTCGTAAAATTGCTGGATACCTAAAGGATGAAATACAATGACGATTCTGTAAACTGTTCCAGATTGTTTTACATTAAGTACTTTTTGCCGAATAGGGGTGAAAATCTGAAATGGGTTTGCGTTATCATCAAATTTTATTTCTCCATTTTCCAATCTCACATGATATCTATAAATTGAAATTGTATTATTAAAATGGGGGAAACATAGGAATTTATTGATCACATTATTTGGTTTAATGTCCAAATAGTAATAATCAACATACTTTTTGACTATAGGATTTTTTGGTTTGAACGTTTGAAATAATTCCTTCATTTTTAACTTTCCACCTCGCAAATCTGCAATAATTTCAAAAATAAGAAAAAAAGTTAATGCTAAATCAACATATATCTGATCGTCTAAATAATAATGGAGATTGGAAAAAAACCTAAACAGCTTTGCTGGAGATTAGCGCTTAGCAAAGGGCTACTTTAGTCTAATATAATTCACTATCAAACGCTAAGAAAAGTGATTAAAAGTAATTTATACATAATCGATATTATTTACTAGGTTATTGTGCTAATTTATTACATACTAAATAACTCATAAAATTTGATAAAGAATAGTCTGTCTGTAATTTTTCAGCTCATGTGATTGACTATCCATATAATTTACTTGTTTTTTTACTAAATATGTTAGCAATAATCAATTTATTGTTATATATTTGTCTGATAATCAATTAATAAATATTATGGCTAGATCAAAAAAACATTTGGGTAGGTATGTAGATCCACGTACCGATTTCGGTTGGAAATTTTACTTTGGTAGGGAGGACAACAAAATCTTACTGATTGAGTTTCTCAATAGTCTGTTTCAGGGAGAGAAGATAATTTCGGATCTAAGATATAAGCCTGTAGAACATGATGGTGATTATGAGGGAATGCGTCGTGTTGTATTTGATTTACATTGTATCGGCAGCGATGGTGAGGTTTTCATCATTGAGATGCAGCAGCTCTTTCAAGAATTTTTTAAGGACCGTGCAGTGTACTATACCTCACGTCTCATCAATAAACAATTAGCGCGAGGTAAGAAGGGTAGTGATTATTACCTACCGGAGGTTTACTTTATTGGTATTTTGGAGTTTCACATGGATAGAAATGGTAGTACCGGTATATCTCGTGTCACAGAGCGGCCTTATTTCTATGATGTTGCGCTGTGTGACAAATTGACCAAAGAAATATTCTATGATAAATTGGGATATAAAATGATTTCGCTTCCATTATTTAATAAACAGCCAGAAGAACTAAAGACAGTTATGGATCAGTGGTTGTACTTACTTAAACACTTGAGTACCATGGATAGATTGCCAACATTTTTGGATAAAAGAATATTTGGTCTTATCTTTGAGATAGGAGAGATAGGTAAACTAACGGAGGAGGAGCTAATGTCATACGAAGCAAGTTTAAAACATAAGCGTGATGCTGAGAGCGTATTTAATTCGGCCAAGAAATCCGGAGAATCTTTAGGTCACGCTAAAGGCCTAGCAGAAGGTAAAGCTAAAGGTCTAGCAGAAGGTAAAGCCAAAGGTCTAGCAGAAGGTAAAGCCAAAGGACTAGCAGAAGGAGAGCGTAAAAAAGCTCTTGAGACTGCTAAAGCATTTAAGGAAATGGGGCTACCTATAGCTGATATTGCTAAGGGCACAGGGCTTTCTGTCGAAGAGGTCGAAAAACTCTAAGTTTCTTTATTTTGGATGACTGCTCCACCAATAGATGAATGGCACGAGCCGATTAAATTGGTTGACACAGTTTATGTTACAGTCTCCCGTTATATGCTGTGCTTCCTGTTATTCTGTTGTCGGTAATAGTTTGTCCGCTAAATATTGTTTCCATTTTGTCCCGGTAAACTCGCAATTTCCGCTTTTGATTTGAGCATTAGGAAATTCTGCAAGAATTGCTGTTAAGTCGTTCCAAACATTTTTCAATTTATCGTCCTTGTTTTCAAAATTCAAACTAAATTTTCCGTTTTCTACTTTAATATGCTTGAGAAAAATACCTTCTTGTGTCGAGCTAATTCTGTCCGCAAGTTGTATATAGTAACCTTGATAGTCTGGATAAGGAACTTGCTCTGGTTGTCTTTCTTCACCTGAATAATAACGAAACAGAATGTCGTGTCCGTATTTGCTTAATTTTTCTTTCCAAAATAAAGGTCTCGGAACTTCAGAAAGGTCAGCGGTCAAATATATTTCCTTCTCACTTGTCCAAGGCTTAAATGTTGTTTTTATTAGTTCTTGTTCTTCAATTTCAAGGCTGTTTGTAACAAGTCGAAAAATCGCAGGTGTAGCGAACTCTAAGCAAATTCCATTTTCAACTTCCCATGCTTCAATATATTCAATGTAATTGTCGTCACCAACATTTGTTACATCTATGTCAAAAGTCCATTCATAAATTTTTGATGGAATAATTTTGAAAGGCAAGATGTGTCTTTCTGAATTTGCCTTATAATTTGCTTTCACATTATAACCAACAATAATTTCAAGCGGATTTTCTTTTATTGCCAAAACGTGTCCGTCTTCAAAATAGAAGTTGTCGGACAACCATTTGTCAAGGTCGTTGAATGTATGTACGGTAGTTTTTAGCATTGTATATGTAGAGCGGCGACTTTGCGAAGTAACGTAGCCGTATCGAAGATACGAAAGTGGAGCTGTTTAACCAAGTCGCTTATGGTAAGCTGTCCGCGTAGCGACGGCTTACGTCAATTCCAATCTTAATATAGACTAAGGTTTCCCATAATGCTATTATCGGGCTAGGATAGGCTTAATACATCCGATTACATATAAAAAATGGGAAACCCTAAATATCTGTACGGTATACAATGTTGCTAATAATATTAGTAATATTGTGTAATGAAACCGCTAGAAATCTTTTGCCGAAATCGGGTAATGTACGCTCAAATTACCGTGCATGATAAAAGCATGGGCATGAAAGATTATCATCTTTACAACAAAAATGGTCTTGCTCATTATGTTTTCAGGAAATCTCAGGGAGAGTGGCAATTGGCATACGGTGTACTTGCCGATGACATCAAGGAAGCGTGCATTGACGCCCTTATACTTCGCTTTGATACTGATGTGCCTGAGTTGTTTTATCATCATGGAAAACGCCAGGTAGTGGAAGTTCGGGCCAAGAAATACAGCCTTTGGCATATATACCTCAATAATGCTTATGTAGGAAGTATTCATTATGACACCTTCACTAAACAGTTCAATTATCACCTTGACGACAATTGCTTATTGACCGATGATCACGTGCAAAAATATATAGCCATGATCCAGCGTGGAGAATTAAAGTGGATAAAGGACGATATTCGATGAAAAAGAATATAAAGTTCGAATGTGACGTGTGTGGTCAGAAGCAAGTGGTTGAGGTTTCTGTTTTGCATGGTGGTGGAACCTTGCAAATTATGATTGATCGGTTTTTTATAATGAATGTAGATTTTCGCAGTGGCGATTGGGTAATGCTATGTAACAATACGAGCTGGTTGACCACCGATGAACTTGTTATTATCCTCGATGAGTTGGGCTATGACGAATAAAAAAACCTTGAGTCTGGGCGGGGCGAATCCTGTTTGGTTTTAAAAACAAAAAAAGGCCGAGTTACTCCTCATCCTCATAAATGAATAAATATTATAAAGTCTTTTCCAAAATTAGAAATCACCCAAGTTGCAGCAATGATAACGGACGGTGCGACAGGTGTGGACGATCATGGAAAAACTTTTTGATAATAGAATGCTGTCATTACCGAGACAGGGGGTTGATCTGGAGTGTTCGTGAACATGATAATAATATTTGAAGCAATAAACTAGCATTCCGGAATGAAAGTATTATCAGGAAGGAACTTTTAAACAACATATTCAAATAAATGAATAATTACTATCTGTGGGATTTACATACAATTAAACCAAAGAATGAAAGCAATTCACAACCTATGTAAGCATCCATTAATATAAACACTATTATGAGTCCAGCCGTATATATCGACCGGACTTTAAGATTTATCTTTTCAAAGCCTTTTCCTTTTCTTTAAGCATCCAGTTTCGGAGCTTTTCCTCTCTTTCAGGGCTGATACGCTTTAGAACAATTACCCCCTTTAAATTTTGAGTGCTATTCCCTGTAAATCTGTCGAATTCAACCGTTATATCATATTCAAAGCGATTCCATTTGGGAGAAGTGAGACTGTCAAACGGCACAGTTGTTATGGAATCCCCCCGTTGAACATATACCAAATTTGCCCAAGTAGCAGATGTCCTACTTGGAACACCAGACATCATTGCAACATCACGGAGATCCAAATGTATTTTTTCGACCAAAGTCTGTAGTATCGATAAGTCCTTTTCTTTTTTTTGACTGTAGGCAGATGTTAAAAAACAAATACCCAAAATTTTTAAAATGTTATTCTTCATTTGTTATCAATTAATTGGGGCTAGAGGATACGCTATGGATCGGACAGTTTTTCCCATCGCCTAAGTTTGCGTATGGTTTGATCGTTTGTGGTTGACCATCGGCGCTCGTCACGGTGATAGTTGGGTTTTTTACCCAGGTTTCATTTATTTCAACAGGTGGATTACCAAAGGTTGCATAATTATTTGCAAATGCTAAAGCTTTTGAAAAGTACTATTAATACAATATCGAATCCTATTTGGTTTTTAAAAAATATTATTTCTAGCTGTTGAGCATGGAGTACTAGCTGTCAAAAAGTTTGCTGTTACCGGATTTTTGACTGTAAATGATCTAAGCACCAAAAATATTTTACGTTGACGGATCAGGTGTGGATGATCTTTAAAAGCTACACATTCAAAAAATAGATAACATCAACCTCCCCACTTGAAGTTAGTGAGTGGATAGATTGCAATTATTTACTGATGTTTTCGACTTGCTTTTTCAACTTCCTTTCTTAACTTTTTCTGATCTTTTCTTGGGCCCACTTCATTTATATAAGCAGGTTGCCTTGGTAATTTTATATCCAGATAGTAATCTTTAAAGTATGCATCTATTCTCACTTCATCAATTGTCAAATTCGATCCAAATTTTTCTATAATTACTTTTCCCCAAAAACCATCTGGAGAGATTTGTTTTGAAAATTCACCCTTTTCGTCTGTGGTAAGCGAAGCTATGGTGTCCCTGCCATTTTTAAGAAAAAAGACTCTCGCGTAAGGCACTATTTCATTATTATAGCATAATCTTACTTTTCCATGTATTAATGGAGCTACCTCGCTTTCCGTATATCCTTTGCCCATCTGATTAAAACTACTGCAATTGTTTCGATCAATTTCAGCAAAGTCGTCAAGATTCTTTTTCGTTGCACAACTTGCCAATGTCCAAAATAAAAGAATGCTAGCAACCCATGCGAACTCCTTTTTGTGTAACTCCTTTGTCTTTTCTAGTATCATATTGTTCAGCCATTATTCTATCTGTAATTCGAGATTTATCTACATCTGAAAGGTTTTTAAATGCATCCGTTTCTAATAAGCCCTTCCAGGCAATATCGTCATATATTTGCTTATCTAAATGATAGCCTTTTAATTCTCCGTAATTTTTAATGGATGCGGCTAGATCTGTAATAAAATCTCTAGCAATGGTCTCATGTTGAGCGCCATTTGAAAAAGCTTTTTTCTTTGTATACTTTTCAAATAATTGAGGATAAGTCATTGTTGCTGCCGTTGGATCATCATAAAAAAATGCAGTAAGGTAAGCATGAATAGATTCATGAAGCATTGTTGTTGCAAATGCTAAGTCGGAAACATTACCTATAACTAGTGGATTGGTATTGAAAGCTATAATTATTTCTCCTGTATTATTATTTCGATTTGTACCAGCCACTTTCATCGGATCGCTAAAATTTTCTGTAGTAAACTTAAGGTTATACCCTGGTATTTCTCCCGAAAACTTTTTGATTATATCAGCGACAGAATTTCCATTCAGCATTTTAAGTGTATCCGATACGCCTTTCATACAGTCTGGAAGATTTGTATCATCGATTTTAGCATTGAAGTTTGCAATATCACTTCCGTCCGAGCCACCTCCACCATCACCCGTACCAGGTGCATCTGGAACCCAAACATTTTCGCAGACGTACTCATCTCGGCTATCAATAAGCGACCAACCATATCCAGCACAAAATGAGGGGTAAGAACAATCTCTGCTATGATATATAGTAATACCACTACCACATCCATATCCTCCTGATTGATAGATACAATCCACCGTTTGATAGTTGCAATTTTGCTCCCATGCCATTTTCGTTGATGAAGCCCTCTTTTTCTGTACATTTTCATCTCCTTCAAAATAAGGCGAACCATTCCGGTATTTTATCAAATTTGCAGCGTTACTTTTTAGATTTGTGAATAACATTTTTCCAGTAAAGGAGCGGAGATCAGTAATTTCTTCCTTCGTATCATTGAAAAAAAAGCCTTTGTAAAATTCTTTGCCATTTTTTACGAGTAAGTATGTCTTACCACCTTTTTCAAACGTAATTTTCTTCTTATCTTCCTTGAGAAAAGGATGCAATGGAATGAACATATATTCAACTGAATCGTTTGCTTTACGGACAGTTACTTCATCCCATAAAGGTTCCCATTGAATTGGTAAGTTATCGTTTGGATTGATCTTTTTAAATATTCCTTCTTTGGCATAAAATTCTTTTATATCAGCCAAAGTCGGCTTATTTTCATTATCTAATACTTGGGACGAATCTTTCTGACAACTTACTACGATAAACAGCAAGATAAGGAGCCAGATAAAGTTTCTTGTAAAAAAATGGCTTTTCATTACTTCTATTTTACTTTTCACTTAACGATTTATAGGAATAAAGCTAAAGTTATTTATCGTGAAATTTTTACTAGATTAAAAAACTACACATTTGTGTGAAAGTTTGTAACTCGCTTATAATGTATAGATAATGCACAGGTAATATACAGGTAATAATAGAAAAGTAATTCGATTTTAAGAACCATTCTTCTGATTGAAATACAATAGGGAATTGAAATCAGCTTTACACGTTACTCGTGTAATATAGATAAGCTGGTTAGATAATATAAGAAATGAAAAAAGGACAAAGATTGCAGAGCGTGAGGGAGTACAAAACGCACTCTGTCAAAGGCTGGTGAAACATGCTGGTCTCTGTGTTACTTCCAAATGAACCTAACTGTTTTTAACAAAATCTGGATCAAAGATCACTAATCATTAGCAGTAAAATCTTATTACTTTATAAAAAAATTAAAAATTCGAATTTTAGCAGGCTTTTGAATAAAATGAACGACAATTATCTCAACTAATCTCGCGATCTTTACAGTAGATGAATGCCCAAAGCCGGTTAACATCTAGCCCAAGCGGACATCTAGCCAACATGGCCTCCCTCGACGGTTAACGAGGGAGGCCTTTTGTTTATTTTATTGCCTTATTAAAATTGCTGAATAAATCAGCTACGGTTTCCCGTATCGAACCATTCTTTCAAACCCATACCTTAGCCTTACAATTTGTAATAATCTTGAAAGTTAATATCTGTAAACATATTAATTCAGCATAAATAATGTATATTAGGCT
>NZ_DKSP01000005.1:15345-16291 GCF_002472745.1 Sphingobacterium sp. UBA7253
ACCTTGCCCGATTGAAAAGTAGTATGCCATGATAGTAACCACGACCAATTCCATCGAAGGGAGGGAGATTTCACGATATAATGATCCAATAGCAGCCAATGTTGTCATCGGCGCCAATATCTTTAGCGAAATAGGAGCGAGCTATGTAGATTTCTTTGGCGGTCGCTCTACCAGTTATGAGAAGAAGATGCATGAGATGTACAAGCGTGTTACTGAAACGCTCAGGTAACGTGCACAGGCAATTCGTGCTGATGTTACTATAGGGCTTAAGGTTGATTTCGACGAAATCTCAGGTAAGGGGAACCTGCAATTTATCTAACGGTTATGAAGTATAAAATTTAGAGCCAACAATCATTACAAATACAACCAAGATATGAATACGCAATTGACAATGACTGTCCTCATGACAATATTAACTCTGACCAGCCTCGGACAAAATAATGATCATAAATCTGTACATAGTTCTGCAGATAAGGTTTTTATAAAATCATTGGAAGAAAGGCAAATAGGAAAAGTAAGTATTATATTTCTTTACCCACATTTTACGCTTTAGATGAAACCAATGGAGAAGATTTTTCCATTTATCATTTTCATCCTGTCGACACTACAAATCACACTGGTTTTTCGGGCGGTTTTTATTTTGGTAATCATCCTCGTCAATTTCCAGCTAAAAATGAAAGTTGCAGAACAGAGACGCGGAAAAGTGAAATGTTTGATCAAAATGTTAACTGGACGATTTATAATTGTAATGGAGACTATTCAGTTCAAAGCATAATGGATAGTAAAAGTGGCGAGGGGCGGAATGAATTGCTTCACATTTTTGGCCATGCAAAATCGAATAAAAATCTCGACAATTTACTGTTTATTGTTACTACAATGAAAAAAAAGGATTAATATCAGCAGATACTAAAATTTGTCGTGGGCCGATTGAATTTTTGATGATAAC
>NZ_DKSP01000003.1:0-19681 GCF_002472745.1 Sphingobacterium sp. UBA7253
CCCTTATTCATTAAATTTCCTTCCATATCCCCTTCACTTCCCATCAAACTTTCAATGACTCGACATATTAATCACGAATCGGTTCATTCGTTTGTGCTAATCGTTGCGACCCCGTATTTGCCGGACAGGCAATATCATCTGTTGCATCGTATACAAGCTTCTTACCATTCAACTTTGTAATCAGTTCTTGAGGGACATACACCTGAACTTTAGTAACCGCATAACCACTTGGATAATAACGAACATAATAACCATCAGGATGAAGCGTCCAAATACCACTTGGCACGTCCGTACGAGGCTCAGCCATACCAGCTAAGATCGCATATTGTTCAAAATCAGCGTACGAATAGTTTCCTGAGGAAACGAGCTGCCGAATATTATTTTCTGCTTCAAAGATTGTCTGTACTGCCGGTGGCATCTGGTCTTTTGCCTTTTGGACAACGTCAAATGGCAAAACGCCGAGTGCACCACCTTCCAAATGTAAAATTTGTTCAGCTGTAAGCAATTTTAAAGCTGTTTCTTTCACCGGACCCGAATAATCAATAAATTTTGTCTTCGCAATGATCGTCCACAATAGCATCTGTATATCTGATTGTGCAACTTCAGGATGCTTTTCAGCGCTTTTCAAAATTGCAATGACCACGTCTCTCTTCTTGCCTAATGTAGGTGCATACATATATCCATCACCTTTCGAAGGCGCAAAAGTACCCGCTTTCAAGCAATAACTCTTATTGGTCATTTCAAAATGTCCAGCCTCCAATAAGTAACCATCATTGCCATTCTTTTGCAAATTTTGTAAAGGTTTATAAACAGCCGTATTTTGAAAATCTGGCATTTGCTCCCCTTTCCTATTTACATCTTCAAAACTTGTACTAATCGCTTCGGGCTCTTTTAAAAGTTTATCCAGCCCAAGTACCTTGCTTCCCTTGGAAGCAACGGCTTTGCTTGCCTTATCCAATAGCCCTCCAAATTGAGCCGAGGCTCCTTGGATATTAAATAAAAAAGCAACTGCAAGTATAACGACACCCGTTATTCTATTTCTTTTCATAATTGATTTCATTTCAGCTCTTGTCCACAAAAAAGAAGCCAATTTAAATCACCAGCACAATATTTATAATTTATTAATTCATAATTTGCACACATTGCTGGATTTCACGCTTCATTTCAAAGATCCTCTCCATCCATTGAAATTTCAGCGCATACAGGTTCGCCAAAGAAGCTAAAAACAGTTGATTTCCCCAACATTACTCTCTTCAATTTCTCCTGAAACTGATCACCGTAAATAGTTAAAAATACAATATTAAAACGTATCTTTGCAGCATGATTAATGTGTCAAATCTCTCCCTTCGTTTTGGTAAACGTGTACTATTCGAAGATGTCAATCTAAAATTCACACCTGGAAACTGTTACGGTATTATTGGCGCTAATGGAGCAGGTAAATCTACTTTCTTAAAAATTATCTCAGGGGAAGTTGATCCTTCGACAGGTTCAGTGGCATTCACGCCAGGCGAACGCATGTCTGTTTTAAGTCAGGATCACTATGCTTTCGATGAGTTTACTGTTCTTGAAACTGTCATGATGGGTAACCAAGAGCTTTACAAAATCATGAAAGAGAAAGATGCCATTTACATGAAAGAGGATTTCTCTGATGCCGACGGCGAACGTGCTGGCGAACTGGAAAGTCTTTTTGCTGAAATGGATGGATGGAATGCCGAATCTAATGCCGCAACTTTATTGAGCAGTTTGGGCATTAAAGAAGAACTACATTATAAGTTAGTTTCTGAAATTGACGGTAACCAAAAAGTCCGCGTACTCTTAGCGCAAGCATTATTTGGCAAACCAGATATTTTGATTCTCGATGAGCCTACCAATGATTTGGATATTAATACCATCGCATGGTTAGAGGATTTTTTAGCGAGTTACGAGGCAATCGTCTTAGTTGTATCCCACGACCGTCACTTCTTGGATGCTGTATGTACGCATACGGTGGATATTGATTTTGGTAAGATGACAATCTATACGGGTAACTACTCGTTCTGGTACGAATCTTCTCAATTAGCGTTAAAGCAACGTTCTGATCAAAACAAGAAAATGGAAGATAAAGTGAAAGAACTTCAGGAATTTATCCGTCGCTTCTCTGCCAACGCTTCCAAATCCAAACAAGCTACTTCTCGTAAGAAAGCATTGGATAAAATTAATATTGACGAGATTAAACCGTCCAACCGTAAATATCCTGCCATCATGTTCAATACCATGAATCGTGAACCAGGAGATCAAACGCTGCAAGTCGAAGGATTAAGCAAAACGGTCAATGGTGAGGTATTCTTCAAGGATATTACCTTTATGATTAATAAAGGCGATAAAATCGCTGTTCTAGGTCCAAATTCATTGGTTACCACAGCATTTTATGATATTATAACTGGTAGAGACACCGATTTCAGTGGCGAATTCAAATGGGGCGTTACCATCACTCCTGCCGATATGCCGATTGAAAATGCCGCATTCTTCGAAGGAAAAAGTGATAATTTGGTCGATTGGTTGAGAGACTATACAACTAACCCAGAGGCAGACGAACAATTTATACGCGGATTTTTAGGGAAAATGTTGTTCTCTGGAGAAGAAGTTATGAAGAAAGTATCTGTACTTTCAGGGGGAGAAAAAATGCGTTGTATGTTTTCTCGCATGATGCTTCAAGGTGCCAACTTCCTAATCTTTGATGAACCAACCAACCACTTGGATTTGGAATCTATCACTGCATTGAACAATGGAATGTCTGATTTTAAAGGATCAATGTTGTTCACATCCCGTGACCACGAATTGACTGAAACTGTTGCAAATAGAATCATCGAATTGACGCCGAAAGGTATCATCGACAAATTGATGACTTACGATGAATACATTAATAGCGATGTGGTGAAAGCACAACGTGAAGAAATGTATAAATAAGATAATTTATCCCAATTTAATAAAGGCTCCATAATTCATTTTATGGGGCTTTTTTGATGCGCAATAAAAAAGCACTGAGGGGTTCAGTGCTAATCGCGATTGATATGAAAGAATTGAGAAAGTTTTACTTTATTGAACCGAAGGCTTGACAACACGCCAACCTAATTGTAAGGACACCGCACAATGGTCGGATAAATCCTGTCCCTTTTCGTTTTGAAAAAGCTTTTTTTGAACCTGATAATTCTTTGCCTCAAATAGCAAATGATGGTTATTGCGATAGTAAATTTTATCAATACCTTCGCAATCCTCTGTCAACTCCAATGCTGTTTTCGCTTCAAAATTCACTTGATGCCCAGGAATATTACCTTTATTGCGTAAACTTACCCATGCATCTACCAAACCTAAGTCCTTCTGAAAAGAACCGATGTTATCCAGCTCATAAGCATAATGTGCATTAAAGTCGCCCATAATCAAAAGTGGTCTGTCAGCCGAATACTTTTTAATATAGGCCTTTAGCTGATTCATATTCTTCTGCCGGGCAATCGTTGCATTCGGATCATCCTGAGCAGTCGCATGTACATTATAAACATCAATAAATACGTCTTTGGCCAATTGAATTCGAGCATAAGAAAAGCCTTTTGGAGTCAGACAATCTGCACCATTGCAATCAGTCCAGCCTACCCGCTCAAACTCAACAATAGGATATTTTGAAAGTGTGCTCAGTCCGTCCCCAAAAGGTACCCCTCCCATATTTGCCGTTCGGTAGCTATGCTTATTTTCGCTGTAGAGGAACTTGTTGTAGTTAAAATCTTCCTGCACATTGACAATATCAAACCCATTGATCCGATTGCCGATCGACGTAATACTGGAAGACCGCTCGGTTACAGCACTGGAAATCAATTCAGGAAGGCCAGCTATATTGTACGTTAACAAATTTAGCTTTCCGTAAGTCGCTTCCGGCATAGCTGCATACACAGCATTACTGAGCTTTGGCTGTTGTTTTGGCTTCAACTTAAAACCCAGCATAACACCGGCAGACGCACAAATAAATAAGATGACAATCTTTCGAAAACCCTTAGGTCTAATTTTTTTTTCGAACAATAGATCTAATAGCATGGATTGAATATTTCGTTCACTCCAAAGCTACTGCGCCAACATTAGCTCTATTATCATATTCAATTAATTCTATTTTTAATAATTATGCACAAATTATTAAAAACTAATAATTTATAAACACTATAATGACAAAAGGTTAATACCTGCATAGCATAGGAGTTACAGCTTTCAGCTATTTTTATACAACCCCTAATAAGAATAACATGAGAAAGGTAGCCTTCTTTACAGAGATACTCGTCGAGGATTTTGACGGTGCATCACGGACAATGTTTCAGCTAATAAACCGTATAGACCAGCAGAAATTCAACTATTTTTTTATTTATGGTGGCGGCCCTACGCAATTTCGCAATTTTCATTCTTACAAGGTACCCACGTTCAAAATACCGGTCAACGACGATTATTGTCTCGCTATTCCTCAGCTTATTAAAAAGAAACTTGAGCTCGCCTTAGATAAATTTGCTCCCGACATGATCCATATTGCAACGCCTTCGCTTTTAGGCTTTTTTGCATTAAATTATGCCAAACGAAAAGGTATTCCTGTCCTTACGATATATCATACACACTTCATTTCATACATTGCCTATTATTTCAAAAACATACTCCCCTTGGTCAAGCCAACTGAACAATGGATGAAAAAAGCAATGAATAACTTTTATAACAAATGTGATATTGTCTATGTACCCACCAAATCTATTCTAAACGAATTACAGCAGATCGGATTACAACAAGAAGGATTAAAACTGTGGCAAAGAGGAATAGACACAGCCTTGTTTAACCCCAATAAAAAGAATCTATCTCAGCTGCAGACTATCACAAAGAATAACAAACCAACAATCCTCTTTGTCAGTCGTATCGTCTGGGAAAAAAATATTAAAACGCTTATCGAAATCTATCAACAGATACAAGCTCAGAATCTTAACTATAATTTCATTGTTGTCGGTGAAGGAACAGCCAAAATAATTGCAATGCAAGAGATGCCTAATGCCATTTTCTTAGGAAAGAAAAGCCATGATGAGCTTGCAATTCTATATGCTTCGGCAGATGCCTTTGTTTTTCCGTCGGTCTCAGAAACGTACGGAAATGTCGTTGTCGAAGCATTGGCATCCGGACTTCCTTGTGTTATCGCCGATGGTGGGGGTTCGGCTTCCTTGATTCAGCACGGGAAAAATGGATTTAAGTGTCAACCTGAAAATGCAGCTGGATATGTTTACTACCTCAAAAAAATTCTCTCTGACGTGAGCCTAAAAAAGAATCTCATCAATGAAGGTCTATCCTATGTCGGACAACTGGATTGGAATAGACTATCTGGGTGCTATTTTAATGACATTGAACTATTGATTGACAAAACACAGGAAGTCGATTTGGCATGGGCAAACTAACAAACCCAAGCCAACTCATCAAAGGTATTTTTCTATTTTTGATTCTGGCGTCCATAACTGTCTTTTTAGCGAAAAGCGACTTAAATGCCTTGAAAAAAGAGCTCTCCTCCGTTGGTTATCGCTTTATAATTATTTTGTTTACGACTTTCGCGGCCTATTTTGTTGGCACATTAGCTTGGTGGATATGCTTGGGCTCCGCAAAAAAGAAGGTCAATCTGATCGAACTCTTTGCCATCCGTCAAATCGGGGAAACCGTTGGACTATTCAACCCTACAAGCATTATAGGTGGTGATTTATTAAAGGCACAATTGATAACCCGTTATGACATCCCCTTAAAAGAAGGATTGAATTCAGTTGCAATATCCCGTATTACCGCCGTACTGTCTCAATTGACACTCTTTTTGATTGCGATGCTTTGGTTGGTATTTTCTCCCTTAAAAAATGAAATTATACGCTACGCAGGCCCGGTAATATATATTATCTGTCTATTTTTGTTCCTTTTGATGATCCTGATATTTTATTGGTTAATGGTTGCAAAAAGTCCCTCGCAAACCAAGGCTTCAACAGCAACACTTTTTGGAAAAGCAAAAGCGCATTTTCAGTCACTACTTTGGAACGTAAAAGACTTTTATCGGCATCAAAATAAGGTTTTTTGGTATTCTTACTTACTTTTTGCACTACATTGGATTATTGGCAGCCTTGAATTCTATTATATTCTAAAATTTTTGGGTGTTGCAGTACAACCAATACATGGTTTAATAGTAGATATGAGTGTCATTGTGCTGAAAAGCATCGGTGCTTTTATTCCAGGGCAACTGGGTATTGAAGAAATCGCCAATAAGCTCCTACTCCATATGATCGGTATTACTGGGGGTAGTATTTGGCTCAGTGCTTCATTATTACGTCGCGGCCGACAGCTCATCTGGGTAGCGTTGGGTTTTATATTTTATCTATGCATCAAAAGGAAACCAGTACATGTATCCATCTGAAATAGAAATACTATTTGTCAGCCACAAATATCCCCCAAGTGTTGGCGGTATGGAAAAACAAAGCTTTGAACTGATCAATACTGCGGCTCTTTACTTGAAGGTACACACCTTAGTCTATGACAACCGGGAACCTCTTTTAGCTTTCTTCTTCCAGCTGAATCGCCGAATTCTAGCCAAAATTAACGATAACCCCGGCATCAAGCTTATTCACTTTAATGATGGTTTAATTGCGTCTTTAGCCTCTTTTCACAAAGGATATTCCCATTTAAAACGAGTTGCCACGCTTCACGGACTGGATATTGTATTTCCCTTTCGCTATTTTCAACGTAAGATCATACCGCGGTTTAATACATTTGATCAGCTTATTGCGGTTAGCCAAGCTACCGCCGACGCCGCCCAGTTACGTGGTATCGATCCATCCAAAATTATTGTTAT
Source organism: Sphingobacterium sp. UBA7253 (assembly GCF_002472745.1). Classification (NCBI taxonomy): domain Bacteria; kingdom Pseudomonadati; phylum Bacteroidota; class Sphingobacteriia; order Sphingobacteriales; family Sphingobacteriaceae; genus Sphingobacterium; species Sphingobacterium sp. UBA7253. The sequence continues at coordinate 6,866 of NZ_DKSP01000003.1, forward strand.
ACCCAACGGTGTAGATCCGATACACCACTCCACTGCAAACAATGAATCAGCCTGCCAAAGCAAGCCCTATTTTATCACTTTGGGACGCCCTGTTAAACGGAAGGGCTTCTCGTGGTTGATGAAACATGTCATTCCCGCTATCCAGGGTGATTTCAAATTACTGATGGTAGGTCCATTCGATCACGAGCCTACATGGAAAGAACGCCTATTGCAGCTTATACCCAAAAAGATAAATCATTTAATCACCTTATTCCTCGGATTTCCGACCGATCAGGGGGAGATCAGAAAATTACTGAAAGCGTACCCCGAAAAAATTGAACATCTTGGAAAAGTGCCATTCGAACAACTACAAAGCCTCTTGACCAACGCACAGGCCTTCTTGATGCCCAATATTGAAGTGCCCGGAGATATGGAAGGCTTTGGGCTCGTCTGTTTGGAGGCTTCTACAGCAGGCACCATTGTTGTGGCCGCCGAATTAGAAGGAATTACAAGCGCCGTGACACATAATTGCAATGGCCTGCTCCTGGCAAGCAAAAACCAAAATGCATGGATTGAACAACTTCAAGCCATTTTAGCAAATCCAGTCCATTATAAAAGCCTGAGCCTACAATTTAAACAAAATACCCTAAAACAATATAGCTGGGATATTATGGCCAGATCCTATTGTCAATCATTTGCGGACTTAATTACAGCAGCAGGCCAATAATTGACAGTAACACTTCATAAATTTGACCGCATCTATCATTCAGAGGGAATGGCTTTTCAGAATGCAATTTTCAACATCTTTCAAGACGCAAAACTTTTTTATAGTGACCTGCTAATGTTTTATAAAAAATCAATTGAATCAAAGCGAAACATCCTACCAAAACAAGCCCCAATGGTGAATAAAAAGTTAGACTGATATACAGTAGTAATAAGAATAGCCGAAGCATCTCAAGTGGAAAAACCCAGTCTTCATGTTCTAGAAGTCCCCCAATACAAATGACGCTACAGAGAATAAATCCTCCGCCAATAAGGAGTTGTATGAGTTGCTGATAATTACCATAAAGCAAAAAAAAGAAAAGCAGGAGCATCGTCAGCATGGACTGAAAAAAGATATAGCGGCTTAATACCTGTGCATGAACTTGTGGCCTAGCTCCTGCGAATATGCGCTCTTCCAGTTCTTCTCGAATTTCAGGCTGTATATCGTCAGGCCTACCAAATATAGTCCGCATTTTGTTTTTAAATCCTTCGGCCCGCTTAAATGATAGACCAATTTCAAATAAATAATGAAAATGCTGCCATAGAAAAGTGTAGCGATGAATGGGCTTTGTGAGTCCATAGACACAAGGTTCTTCTTTTTGTTCCGGGATAAATGTTCCGAATAGCTTGTCCCAAATAATCAGGATATCTCCATAATTTTTATCCAAATAGATTTCATTGCTGCTATGATGCACCCGGTGGTGAGATGGCGTTACAAATACACGCTCCAAAATCCCCAAATTTCCTACGGTCTACGTATGGGAGAAAAATGGATATACGCCATGAATCAACAAAATAGTGGTCATCATAAAGGGAGGGAATCCCAAAAGGGGAATAAAAGCCCAAAATAACGAACGGAAAACGGCTTGAAATATTGTGATCCGGGCTGCTACGGTAAAGTTATAATCTTCACTTTGGTGATGTACAACATGAGCTGCCCACAACAAGTTTATTTCATGGCTATAGCGATGATACCAATACCAGAGAAAATCTGTAAATAGAAAAAGTATAACCCAGGTCCAAACATTCGCTTCAATGCGAAATATCGCAAAGTTTTGATACACCCAAACGAAAAAAAAGTAAAATAAACTAACAGAAAACATATCACACATACGCTCGACGATACCAACATTGAGATTTGAGATCGATTCATCAAAAGAATAAAAACGTTTCTGTTTTTTGAGGCTATACCAATATTCCAACACCATCAAGATTAAAAATAAGGGAATGATAAACGCCAAAAAATTAAGTTTTTCTGTATACATGCAGTCGCTATTTTGAAGACAAAAAATCTACCTTAATCGCAATTCAACAAGAACCATCTTTTCTGATGCCAAAAGATCAATTCTTCCAAACTCTTTATTATTAAACAATCAATTTTAAATCAGGTTTTTCAATGGACAAAAATGTATGCTTTCTAACGCCCCTACAATAACAAACGCCAACTCAAAAAGAAATGCCAACTCAACGTGATTTTCTACCACAAAAGAACGTGCACAAAAAAAGTCCTCAAAAGTTAAACACTTTTGAGGACTTCTGATTGAACGATAAATTGTTCTTCACTGATGGTGCACTATGATAACAGCGCAGCAGACGAATCCAATATTAATGTACACTGGACATATCGATCTGTGTTTTCCCCTGTTTGATCATCAATACAAAAGGGACACAAATCAGAAAGACAACCCCGAGGTACAGGAACACATCCATGTAAGATAGCACTGTTGCTTGTTTCATCACACTCAAGTCTAATATTTGATGCGCTTTGGCCAAAGCCTCATTAGGTGAAAAACCTTTCGCCTGAAAACTCATCTGCAATTGCTGCACCCGTTGTTGCACATCAAACTTACTTGGATCTAAATTAGCTACCAGATCAACACGGTGTTTTTGGCTATCACGGGCGATAAATGTCGTAATCAAAGCAATTCCAAATGAACCACCCAATTGACGCATCATCCCTGTAAAAGCAGCTCCTTCACCGATTGACTTACCATGTAATGTTGATAAAGACAGTGTCATAACAGGCACAAACAACAATCCTAGGCCAACTCCGCGGAGAATCAATGGCCAAAACATATGCTCCGAACCTGTATCGTTTGTCATGAGGCTATACATCCAAAAACAAAAGCCAAAAAAGATACATAGCCCTAAAGCAACCATATACTTCTGAGGAACACCATTTTGGATCATCTTACCGATAAAAGGCATCATGATACCGGTCATAATCGAACTCGGTAACAAGAGCAAACCCGCATCTGTTGCCGTCCATCCCAATATCGACTGCGTATAGATTGGAATAATAAAGGTCGATCCGAACAAGCCAAAACCAAGAATAAAGCTCATCACCACACCCACCTGTAAATTCTTATCCTTCAATACACGCAGGTTAACAATCGGTTTATCGTACACCAACTCCCGCCATATAAAAAACAGTAATCCAAAGACAGACAAAATCGATAAGCCTAAAATCAAAGGATCGTCAAACCAGTCATCCTGTTGTCCATGTTCCAATACAAACTGAAGTGAACCAATAAACATGATCAAAAATATCATACCGAACCAATCCACTTCCCTAGCAGACTGCTTTTGACTGTATTTAGGACTGCGTACAAAAGATAAGGTCAACAAGGTCGCAATAATGCCAAGCGGCACATTGATATAAAAGATATAAGGCCAAGAGAAGTTATCGATGATGTACCCACCCAACGGCGGCCCTAATGTAGGACCAACAATGACGCCCATCCCGTAGATAGCTTGGGCCATACTACGTTTTTCTTTGGGATAACTTTCCGTGATAATAGTCTGGGCTGTAACCAGTAAGGCTCCCCCACCCATCCCTTGTATAAAGCGAAATGCAACAAGCTCCCACATATTGGTTGCATTACCGCACAAAAATGAAGATACTGTGAATATGATAATAGAAGCCGCAAAGTAATTTCTACGCCCAAACTGTTGGGACAACCAGCTGGTCATCGGAATCACAATTACATTGGCAATTGCATAAGCTGTGATAACCCATGCGACATCCGTCAGCGTCGCCCCCAATGAACCTTTCATATCGTTCAGGGCCACATTGACAATCGTTGTATCCACAATTTCCAACAGCGCACAAAGCACCGCTGTAATCGTGATTACAACGCGACGAAAACCATATTCAACCAGACTATCTTGTTGATTTAAATTTTCCATAGTTATTTAACATGCACATCTACGTCAGCATTCATGCCCGGTCTGAGCAAAGCCACATTTTCTGCTTTATTGTCTTTTGTCAATTTGATCTTTACGGGTAAACGCTGAACAGTCTTTACAAAGTTACCCGTTGCATTATCTGGAGGCAATAAAGAGAAACGTGAACCAGTGGCTGGAGAGAAAGAGTTTACCTCGCCTTCAAACTCAATAGCAGGATAAGCATCCACTTTAATACCGACTTTTTGTCCAGGTTTTATTTTTTCCAATTGCGTCTCCTTAAAGTTAGCAACGACCCAAGTTTCAATATTATCTACAATGTAGAACAAAGATTGACCTGGATTGACCATCTGCCCTGGTTGTACCTTGATATTCGATACCTGGCCATCCACAGAAGCAAGTACTGCAGTATAAGAAAGGTTCAATTTAGCCGCTTCAAGTTGCGCATTCGCTCTTTTTATATTTGCCTCAGCAACAGAAGTTTGCTTTGAAGCTACTGTAGTCTTACTCACGACTGCATTACGTTGTGAAGCACTGGCGTTACGTTGTTGTTGCAAAATTTCAACCTGCTTGTCAGCTTCCAATTTCGCTGTTAATGCCTGCTCATACTGTTGTTTCGTAATTGACTGATTGTTGTATAAGTTTTGGTAGCGGATATAATCATTATTCGCTTGCTTAGCACGAATACGTGCTGCATCGATGCTGCCCAAATTAGATTGGATCGTTGCATCCGAGATGGCTACATTCGCCGAAGATGCAGATACATCTGCCTTTGAAACATCAAAGCTACTTTGAGCTGCTGCCAAGGCTGCTAGCGCTTCATCCACACGAACCTGATAATCTTGGCTCTCAATGGTGAACAACGTATCCCCTTTTTTTACCAAATCATTATCTTTTACGTACACTTTCGAGATAAACCCACCAACACGTGGAATGATCGGACTCATATTTTTCTCTACCTGCGCATCGTCTGTCGTTTCATGCGCCTGACCGTGCATATATTTATAAGCACCATAGGCTCCTCCGAAGATGACCAATGCAGCCAAAATAATTGTGAATTTTTTATTTGTACCTTTCTTTTCAGGTGCGTTTTCTACTGTATTTTCCATGTCTAGATTAATTGCTATTTAATGTTTAAAGACCCATTTGCTAACAGCAGGTCGTAATATTTTTCAATGGTATTTGCTTTGCTGATCGCAAGATTGATCTTGCTTTGAAGTTGCTGTACGTCGGCCGTTAACAAATCGTCCGTATCCGCAATACCATTATCGTACTTATCTTTTGTAATACGATAATTTTCAACTGCCTGATCCACCGCCTGATGGTAAACCACATCCTGCTTTTGTGCCAGCATATAGTTTTCATTGGCCTGTTGAACCTGCACTTTCACCTTATCGTTTAATAATTCAATGTGCTCATCAATTTCCCTGATATGATTTTTCGCAACATTCACTTCTCTTTTGTTTTTATAAAGTGAACCGATGTCGTAGGATACACCTACACCTACCATGGCCGCATTTGTTACGGTAACCACTTTTTGCAAACCAAAAGCATTATAACCTGCCGTTGCAGAAACCTGTGGCAATGTAGATGCTTTTGTTACCTTCAACTGGTCCTCTGCAACCAACCGTTGTGACTCCAAAGATTTCACATCAGAACGCGAGGTTTTCGCAGCGTCATAAGATGCTTTTAAACCCAAATCAACACCGTTCACCTCAGCCAGATTGATCTGATCCAACTGCGTATCCGCATCAATTTTCAAAAAATTAGCCAATTGATAATTCAGCACCTTGATATTTTTCTGTGCTTCCTGAAGCGAAACCTGATAATTTGAAAGCTGCAGTTCTGCTTTTAACAGGTCGTTACGCGCGATCAAACCATTGTCAAGCATCGCTTTAAAATCCGAAACACGCTGCTCAGACTGCTTGATGTTTTCAGCAATCAACAAGTTGGTTTGCTGAGCCTTATAAAGACTTAAATAAAGATTCACTGCACGTATAGCCAGTTGTTCTTTACTTGCTACAGCGTTGTATTCCTCGGCTTTTAATACATCTTTTGCAATATTAATTCCACCTTTAATACGTCCACCTGTATAGATTGGCATACTCACCGAAGCCTGTCCCAACCACAATTGGTTTGCAGCAATATCCGGAGCAGAGCCCCCCTCACCTAAAGCCAACTTTAAATTCACATTTGGAGTAGTCATAGCCATGTATTGTCCACTCAATTTTGCATCAGGAAGCTGTTTCGATTTGGCAGTTTCGACTTCGAGCTGTCTCCCCAATATCTTCGTATCGGTAGACTTTGCTTCCACGCTTTGATTTGCGGCCAAGTGAATTATCTCTTCCAAAGTCATGTGTTTGTTGTCTTGCGCCAACAGACCCATAGGACTTAAAAGCAATAAAGCACTCAAATTGGCCAACTTATTTTTCATATGTCAATAAAGCTTTAATTGTTTTCTGTATAAATTCTGTTAAAGTTGTTTCTATATAATTTGCATAGTCCTCATCGTTATCGATATGCAACTGATCCTGTAAAAAACAATGATTCATCTGAAAATTCATAAATACGCCCATCATCATGGAGTGGATCAAGATGGGATCATAACCCGCTTTGAATACACCCTGTTCTACCCCCGCATTGATAACAGACGATATCACTTCAAGATTGTGCAGCTTGAGTTTGCGAAAAGCCTCCGAGATCAGCATGCGTTGTTTTAACGAACTTTCAATGGTGATGATATGATACAGTTTACGATGCGAGTTCATGGACTTAAACGATTTATCCACCATAGCGTCAATTTTATCCAACGCATTATCGACAAGCGCCAACTCATCCACATTGATCATAAAATCAGGAACACGCCATTCAAAAAACGTATCCAGTAGCTTGTCCTTTGATCCAAAATAATAGTTGATCATCGCAACATTCACATTCGCCTCATTGGCGATATCACGAACGGAAGTCCCATCAAATCCTTTTGTTGCAAAAAGACGCTCTGCTGCAAGCAGAATATCAATCTGTTTCTCGTTAAATTCCATTTTAAACCTCGATCTTTTAAAGATACAATCGCATATTCATAGCGATTATAAAATACGTTCTCGCTAAATGCGCGACAAAGTTAAACAAACGTTTAATTTAAACAAGTGTTTAATTATTAAATTTGTGTAAAAAAAAACACCATTTCTGGTGTTCTTGCTGTTGGATGGGATTAGTTAAGTATCCGATAGATCATTTCTTTTAAAATCTCTTCACTATTGAAATTGCTCGGCACATTGACACCTTTAGATTTTAAATCACTCTCCTTCAATACATTGAGCACATCGAAAGTTTTCCGCCGGTTGTAATTTCTTGCAGCAAGCTCGTATTCTTTCAAAAAGAAAGGATGTACCCCCAATTCTTTTGCTGCGACCGATTTGTCGATCAGATAATGGTATTTGAGAATCTTCGTGAAGTAGGTGGCAATTTGTCCAATGACCATTACCAGCGGATTATTTTTGGGGTTGGCCACAAAATAATCAACGATCTGATAAGCTTTTAGGGCATTACGTTTAGCCAATGCAGTATTTAATTCAAAAACATTATAATCTTTGGAGATACCAATATTTCGTTCAACATCTTCCATGCTGATCTCTTGACTCTTTGGAACATTAAGCATGAGCTTGTCAAGTTCATTGGACACTTTGGACAGATCATTACCGAGATAGTCCGCAATCATCATCGTCGCTTGCGGATGAATGCGCCAGCCGGCATCTTTCACATAAGCTCCGATCCAAGGGCCCACCTTATCGTCGTATAGTTTGGCAGCATCAACAACTAGTCCTTTTTTTTCAAAGACCTTATAGATCTTTTTGCGTTTGTCAAATTTCCCATGTTTAAAACAAAACACAAGAATGGTTGTCGGTGTAAGATGTTCCAGGTATTTAGTCAACAGTTCTTCCGTATCCGATTTCCATTTTAGCTCCTGTGCCTCCTTGATAATAATCACCTGATAGTCACTTAGCATAGGATACCTCTTTGCTGCATTGACAATCGTAGAGATATCGATATCTTTTCCGTAAAAAATCGATTGATCAAAGCCTTTCTGCGCATCATTCAATACGGTTGCTTCCAAAGCGTCGGCAATGGTATCAATGAAATAACTCTCCTCCCCTTGCAATAAATACACTGGTTTAAAAGACCTGTTCTTAATATCGGATAAGATCGGATTTATGTTCATATATATAGTCTATTTATTCGTCCGCAATAGATCAGTTGCCCAGATTTGTTTTCGGTATCCAAGCCATCTGCGAAGGCTAAAATACCCCCATGTCACCACATATCAAAATGTCTTTCGAGTTCGACCATGGGCTTTTTATGCGAAGCAAAATTACGATTTTAATGGCAATTCAACCGAGTAACTCCGTAAAATTACGCTTTTATAATTGACTCATGTATCGCGATTACATTAAACTATTGATTTAATGCCATGAACATTTAGCAACATAACTTTCACCATCTCGTTAAGTAATCGCATCATAAATACAGACCTCGGGTTTCCCCCGGCCTAAAAAATCAGACTAGTCAAAAAAACACCATCCTTCGGACTTGACGAATTTATTTCTTTTGCTAATATTTTAGTATATTTGTGTATGTTTTCACCGACTCCACTGAACTTACCGCCATTTAAAGCTAAAATATCCAAGAAGAACAATGCGATTTACATCTTTGATGAGCTCAGAAAAAAGGACTTGGTATTAACACCGGAGGAATGGGTTAGACAACATTGGATCAATTATTTGTCGCTCATGAAAAATTACCCCAAATCACTGATGCATATTGAAGGCGGATTGAAATTAAATAACCTTCAGAAACGAAGTGATTTATTGATTTACAACAGTAGCGGGCATAAGGTCGTGTTAGCCGAGTTTAAAGCGCCACATATAAAAATCACCCAACAGGTATTTGAGCAAATTGCAAATTATAATACGGTTCATCGTATACCATACCTATTAGTGAGCAATGGCATGAATCATTACTATTGTAAAATTGATTTTATCAACGCGTCTTACGAATTTTTGGAAGACCTCCCCAACTACAACGAAATTGACTAAGGAGCTATGCATGAAATAGATAAAGAATTAATCCGGAGATACAGTGTCCCCCAAGTCTTGAAAGGGGATCACCGAAAAAATGTAAAGTAGATGTAAAACATCTTTTCAATTTATTTGATTTTTAAAATATAGTTTTATATTAGTCCTACAGAATAGAAAAAATAAAAAGATGAATATAGATAAAAACGAATTCAGAAAATATGCAGTAAAGCATCACCGTATTGGAAGCCAACATGTTGATAGCTTCATTGCTCGTACAGAGACAAGCATTCCAACAAACCTTACACCTTACATCGTTGAAGAACGTCAATTGAACGTTGCTCAAATGGATGTGTTTTCGCGTTTGATGATGGACCGTATCATATTTTTAGGCAGCGGTATTGATGATCAGGTAGCCAACATTATTCAGGCACAGCTCTTGTTCCTACAATCTACCGATGCACAACGTGATATCCAAATCTACATCAATTCACCAGGTGGAAGCGTATACGCTGGACTAGGAATTTATGATACCATGCAATATATCACACCAGATGTAGCGACGATCTGTACAGGTATTGCTGCGTCTATGGGAGCTGTTCTTTTAGTTGCTGGTGCAAAAGGCAAACGTGCAGCCTTACGTCACTCACGCGTCATGATTCACCAACCTTCCGGTGGTGCACAAGGAGTTGCTGCCGATATGGAAATCAACTTACGTGAGATGATGAAATTGAAAGAAGAATTATACACCATTATTTCAGATCACTCTGGACAAACTTACGAATGGGTAGAAAAATCTTCAGATCGCGATTACTGGATGAGAGCCAATGAAGCCAAAGAATTCGGTATGATTGACGAGATTTTACTTCCTAAGAAGGAGATTATTAAATAACAATGGCAAAGAATAACGATAGAGACATTCACTGTTCGTTTTGTGGCATAAGCAAAAATGAAGCCCAGATGCTTATTGCAGGCAACGGAGCACACATCTGTGACAGATGTATCCAGCAGGCAGGCGAAATCTTGGCCGAAGAATTAAAACAACGAAAAAGTAAAACTTTACAGACTGCTTTAAAGTTGATCCGTCCTTTGGAGATTAAAACTCACCTGGATCAATATGTAATCGGTCAGGATGATGCTAAAAAAGTAATTTCAGTAGCAGTTTATAATCACTATAAACGTTTAAATCAGAAAGTGGATAAAGACGAGATTGAAATCGAAAAATCCAATTTGATTATCGTTGGTGAAACAGGTACAGGTAAAACCTTGCTTGCAAAAACTGTTGCCAAGATACTCAACGTCCCCTTCTGTATTGTGGATGCAACTGTATTGACAGAAGCAGGGTATGTAGGGGAAGACGTAGAAAGTATATTAACACGTTTATTGCAAGCAGCAGATTATGATGTAGCCTCTGCAGAACGCGGTATTATCTATATCGATGAGATTGATAAAATCGCACGTAAAAGCGACAATCCGTCTATTACAAGAGATGTATCGGGTGAAGGTGTGCAGCAAGCTTTATTGAAGATTTTAGAAGGTACGGTTGTAAACGTTCCACCGCAAGGCGGCCGTAAACACCCGGATCAAAAAATGATCGCAGTCAATACAAGTAATATTCTATTTATCTGTGGTGGTGCATTCGACGGTATTCAAAAGAAAATTGCAAACCGTCTGCGCACGCAAACAGTAGGTTATAAAATGAACGAAGACGAAGAGGAAATTGACTTGAACAATCTATACAAGTATATTACACCTCAAGACTTAAAGAACTTTGGTTTAATTCCAGAGTTAATTGGCCGTCTTCCTGTATTGACTTACTTAAATCCATTGGATAAGGAAACTTTACTGAGCATTTTGACTGAACCAAAAAATGCATTGGTAAAACAATATAAGAAGTTGTTTGAATACGAAAGTATCGAACTAAAATTTGATCCTGACGTATATACGTTTATTGTTGATAAAGCTGACGAATTTAAACTTGGAGCCCGTGGCCTCCGCAGCATATGCGAAGCCATTATGCTGGATGCCATGTTTGAGATTCCGTCAACAAAAGAACAAACGGGACAGAAAGCATTAGAAATTACCTTGGACTATGCGAAGAAAAAATTCGAAAAGTCCGATTTAAAAAAGCTTAAAGTCGCTTAAAAAAATCCCGTTCGCTGAACGGGATTTTTTTTTAGAAAAGAATTAAAAATCTTATATTACAATAATAACATAGCCATAACGGAATGTTGACAGGAAGATAAGAGATTCAAGAAATTAAATTTAATGACTATGACAACAAAGAGAAGTGCAAAGAATACCGTAAATAGTCCGATCACACCAGGTTTAAAAACCAAAGAAGAAATCGTGAACAACTGGCTTCCCCGTTATACGGGAAGGCCTTTGGAAGAGTTTGGGGAGTATATCCTTTTAACGAACTTTTCAAAATATATCCACCTGTTTTCTGAAATGCATGATAATGCTCCTATTTACGGGGAAGACAAACCGATGCAATCCGTCACTGCCGGAGGTATCACCATTATCAATTTCGGAATGGGAAGTCCAATGGCCGCAACCATTATGGATCTATTATCAGCAATTGCACCAAAAGCCGTTCTATTCTTGGGTAAGACCGGGGGTATCAAGAAAAAAATTCCTGTAGGTGAATTGATTCTTCCAATTGCCGCTATCCGCGGCGAGGGAACATCTAATGACTACTTTCCACCAGAAGTACCTTCATTACCTGCCTTCGCCATGCAAAAGGCCATATCCACTACAATTCGGGATCACCAACGCGATTACTGGACTGGAACGGTATACACCACCAATAGACGGGTTTGGGAACATGACAAAGCTTTCAAAAAATATTTAAAATCAATCCGTGCCATGTGCGTTGATATGGAAACCGCAACGATATTCAGCGTCGGATTTGCCAACAAGATTCCAACAGGTGCTTTACTGCTAGTTTCAGATCAACCGATGGTGCCAGAAGGAGTAAAAACTTCGGTCAGTGATGTAACAGTTACAGCAAAATATGTGGAAGAACATATCGGTATAGGTATTGATGCTTTAAAACAGCTTATCAATAACGGATTGACCGTGAAGCACCTTAAATTCTAAGGTACAATGCAAGCAACATCATATTTTCCTTTGGCGGGAAAATATGATGCACTCCTCTCTATAAAACAATAACTATCAAATACTTAAAACTATTAAACATTATTATTGATTAATAATTGAACAGTTATTAACTAAAATTTGAGATGTTAACAAATGTTAATCTTCACAATAATTAAACTATTTGGCGTTTATATTGTAATATTCATATTACCCAACACATATATCGTAAAAATTAATCAAGCATTGTGAAGAAAAAAACATTATCTATTTTTAAAGTATCCCTATTGATTTGTTCAGCCTTAGCCACACAGGTAAGTTGTTCTTCAAGTTCTTCAAAAGAAAATAAAACCAAAGAAAAAAACGTGGCCTTGCCCGTCTATACCGTCACTAAATCAGATGCTACCACCATCAAGGATTATTTGGGCACCATAGAAGGTAAAGTTAACGTTGAGGTCCGCCCACAGGTCGAAGGACTGCTTCAGGAAATTTATATCGATGAAGGTTCTTTTGTTCAAAAAGGCCAGAAACTGTTCAAAGTAGACCCCTCTACTTATCAGGAAAATCTCAATAACATGGTTGCTACAGAGCAGGTCGCCAGAGCCAAACTTAAAAATGCACAGCTCGAAGTCGACCGATTGAAGCCGCTGGTTCAAAACGACGTTATCTCCGATGTCAGGTTGGCTTCGGCCAAATCAGATTATCAGGTAGCCAAGGC
>NZ_DKSP01000025.1:0-8326 GCF_002472745.1 Sphingobacterium sp. UBA7253
TAATTTATAGAGGAAAGATACGAATTTCTATTCACTGTACTATTGATCTCATGACTCCATATTAAACAGCCTCTAGGATGATTAACAGATCAAAAAGTAGGTATTCCTAGGGACCAATAATTGCTGCTCCATATCGACAAGGAGAAAACTCATGAGAAAAGGAACAATATTTGTACGCTATTAAATCTAGCTATACGTGATATCGCTTAATCAACGCTTAATTTTTGATATGTTATGATTTGTTCAGATAAAGATATTTTAGCCGTTCTCTCCTCTTCATTGGATGCTTGCGCAATTTATGATAGCGCAGATCTCCGTATTTCTTATGCAAGCACTAACATGTTAAAATTGTGGAATTGTGATCACAGCGCGATTGGGCAATATCTTGAGAATTGTCTTCAACAAGAGGAATTAACGCCTTATATCCCTCTCTTGAAAAACGTTTGGGGAAATGAAAATACACAGCTGATCGACAAGATAAAGATTAAACTCAAAAGCGAACAACAGTCTTCACTCCGATATACGCACACGTTTGAATATCATCCGCTCATCAATGAAAAGGGTGAAATTTATGGCATATTTAATCAAATTAGACTGCTACCTGAAAATGAAGACAACCATCCACTTACACAAGAAAAAAATACCATTGAACGAAAACTGCTACAAGATTTATTAACTCAAAAATATACAGTAGCAGGAAATCACTACAAAATTCCCACGAATAATTACACCTTATCACCTAAACATACCGAAGATCTCAATGAAAAACTCAAGGGGGCACTCAAGAAAATCATAGAGAGTGAAGAACATTACCATTTTGCATTACAGTCGGCCGAGATGGGAACATGGAACTTAAATTGCAAAAATTACCTCGTCAATTGGGATGAACGGACTCGAGAACTCTTTGGTTTTGCGAAAGGTGAATATGTTCCATACAATGAGGTCCTCAAATATATTCATCCAGAAGATAGGAATAGAATCGATCAAGAAGTCAAAAAATCACTGACTTTTCAAAACAAAGGTGTATATGACGTAAAATTTAGAACCATTGGAGCAGAAGATCTTCAATTACGGTGGTTGCACTGTAAAGGAAGAGTATACTTTGACCAAGACCAACAGCCCGAATGGTTTGCTGGCACCGCTATAGATATTACCACCCCGCATCAAGAGCATGAAAAACTTGAAGCAATTAATCAACTTATCGCCAAAAGAGATCAACAGTTCAGAATGATTGTTGAAGCCGCCGGTATTGGTATCTTTTCTATTGACATGGAAACCAAGAAAATGGAACTCAATGATCGCTGCCGTGAATTATTTGGCTTCCACCAGCATGACAACATAAAAGAAGCTGACTTTTTCGCCCAAATTCTACCTCAGTATAGAAATATCATTCATCATGTTTTTCAGGAAGTAACACACAAACAATCTCCTTTCGATTGTCAATGTGAAATAAAAGATAAAAAAACAGGTAAGATAAAATGGTTAAGGTCAATAGGCGGAAGTCAATTGGAATCGGATACGACAAGACACATGATCTACGGCGCTATAATAGACAGCACCAATGACAAGGAAGAAGAAAGGAAAAAACTAGACTTTATTAGTATCGCAAGTCATGAACTCAAAACACCTTTAACCTCACTAATTGCCTATATCCAATTACTACAAGCCAAAGAAGGTACACTGAGCACCGAAAAGCGCATGCAATATCTCCACCAATCTAATGAGCAAGCAACGCGCATGCGCGGTTTAATCGACGGCTTTTTAAATGTTACTCAATTAAATGAGGGTAAGTTAGTACTTCGCAAAAAGACATTTAACGTTTGTTCTTTACTCGATTATATTCAAAATATCTATTCTTTAAAATCTGTAAAGCACTTCATTCATTATTCAGGAGCAATCGATTCGAATTTGGAGATTATCGCCGATCGTGATAAAATCGAACAAGTGTTAATCAACTTCATGGATAATGCCATTAAATATTCGCCCAGTAATTCAACAATTACCATGCATGTGGCTATACATTCAGGTTATTTTGAAGTCGAGATCAAAGACCAAGGAAAAGGCATTAATCATAAGGATCAGAAACAAATATTCAATAAATTCTATCGTGTAAATGACGATGCGGATCGTTATGCTTCGGGATTTGGCATAGGACTGTTTATTTGCAAAGAAATTATTCAAAAACATCAAGGAGAAATTGGTGTCGACAGCCAGATCGGCCAAGGGTCAACCTTTTGGTTTAAAATTCCGGTCAGTGTATAAATAACAGCGCTAATTATCACCAATAAAATTTCCGATAGCAAAAAAAGCAACAGTTGCGAATCAAATCACAACTGTTGCTGAAATATGAATTCGTCACCTATTTCTTTTTCAAATCGGCTCCGGCAATATCTTCCCATCGATAATAATGGAATGTTTTATCGTCACTCATAACAACAAACAAGCCATGTTTGAAGGTTTCATTTAAATTAAAAGAGGTAGTTTCCGAACCATCACTTTGTGTTGCCATAACCGGCACAGTCTTCAGATATTTATGTTCGAAAGGATTGCTTTTGGTTCCTTCCCGACTAAAAACCTGAAAACGATTTGCACCCTGGTCCGACACCAAGATATATCCAGTACTGTCGGTCACTTTATAAATCGAAATACCTTCATGATCTTCTTTAAAACCTGCTGTAGCAAATAATGCCAACTGTTGGTTTCCCTTTGCTGGATCCGCATAGTATTGTTTTACGCCAATCTGTTCGTCCGAATAGTAAATATACCCAAGCTCATTGTCCACCGCTATTGCCTCAATCTCTTTCTTTCCACTAAATGAACCAAATTTACGAACCAGTGTAGCTTTTACTGAACCAGAACCATTATCTTCCAATAAATATTGTCCCAAATAGCCTTCTTTTGGTCCATTTTTTCGCCCAACAATAGCATAGATCTCTCCTTTTGGAGAAGTATATAGGGCAATCCCCATCAGATCCCTAAATTCAGGTTCAGTTTCACCAACAAACATATCTAATCCCCCTTGATCGATCGGCTTCATGTCAGGTAGTGAAAAAATACGCAATTTATGGGTCATACGCTCTGTTGTGACAGCGATATCGACAGGTTTCCCCCCCAATACCAAACCGTACGCTACATCGACATTGTTTGGTCGTTTTAAATTGGAAACCACTTTTTCTTTGACCGTTTTACCCTGTAGATCGTACACGAACAAAGCTCCATCGGCATCTTTATCCGTTGCTATAATCAGACTCTTGCTCGGATCGCTCTTATTGATCCAAATTGCAGGATCATCCGAATCATAACGCACAGCATCGGTCACAACAACGGGTTTAATTGATTCGACGTTATTTGTTTGCGCATTTTTGCATGCTATTTGAAGCAGGGTTGATGCTCCCAAAGTTAGTGTTAGTATTGTTTTTAAATTTGTCATTATATGAAGTAAATTAGAATTTGGAACCAAATGCCCCAACATAAGCTGCAGGCTGCGGAGAATTATATGTTAGGCCGTTTGACATCACCAGGCCGCTCGTAAAATGGGGTTTAAAAGCCAAAGTACCGGCCTTTAATGCAGGTGAATTCCCCTGAAGATGAAAATCCCAGGTTGAATCAAATACGTAATTGTCAACCGATGTTTCTAAAGGATAAGAAATAAATTTAGGGTTATTCTCCCCTGCCACTTTGCCTCTAACATCATTACTACCACCTACAATATCATTTTTACCGACCTGAAACTGATCTACAGTCAATTGACCATAGCCATAATACCAATTATTACCTGACACAGAACGGCTATCTTCTGGTTTTTTAGGATCACGCTTGACTCCAAACCGTGTATTGGCAAAAAGATTATTATAAATCTCGGCTCTGACAGATGCTTCTAACCAAATCGAACCTCCTTTGGCTGTCGGTCTACGCCATCCTGTGTTGAGCATGGTATTATTGTAAACAATAATATAAGCCTGCGGTGTGCGGTCTCCCGAGTTGGATAGTTTTAACGCATTCGTATTGACACTATACACTAGGTTATACGCCACATCTGCAAGACATCCAGATTTGAAATTCATCGCTTCTCCACCTGTCACCCCATTAGAAAAGAAACGATTGTTAGCGAAAATGATTTTTCCACCTTCAATATACGTGCAGTCTTCGTGAAAATGACTTACAGTACTATTTTGAACAACTAGTTTTCCGTCTGAATTTGAGAACCACAACGCTGGCAAAGCTTCACCAGACACTTTTTTATACAAGCCCATTTTTACAGAAGTCGACGCATCCGAAGTAATTGCGCCACCATACTCAATGACGGTATTGTCCAAAACAAGTTCCTGACAGCTTGGAGCTGCTAAAATTCCTCCCCATAACTTGCCAAATTCATTCGTCTTCGTCTTATACCCATCTTCAACCGTAAACTTTACAGGATTTTCGGCTGTACCTAGTGCGTACAAATTACCCAAAACAACAATTTCAGGCTTATTGACGGAATCCATCAATACGGTTACACCTTCCTCAATCGTCAGGCTCTTGCCTTCGGGAATAATAATATCTCCCTTAATATGCTGCACACTTCCTTTGCTCCACACACCGGAAACCTCACCTATAGCACTTCCGTCAGCATCAGAAGTATCAACATCTATATTTGCTTTTTCACAGGCACTTAGCACCACTATAAAAAACGCTAGAAACGATAAAATACATTTATTTTTCATCTGTATATATTTAATTTTTAATGATGAAGCAGATTTCACTTATCGAAAACATTGGCTTTCCAAAAAAATTCAAGCTTCACCTAAACAAATTGTTCTTAATTCACATCACACATGTTCAGATTAAAACATGTCGTGTTTTACGCGAGTCTATTATTTACTAAACGAATAACGTAAACCAAGGATATAGTTCTGTCCATACAAATCCTTTCTAATCAATGTATTTCCGCCTTCAATAAGCTTTTCGCCGATCTTCTCATTTTCGGGATTTGTTCCTTTCACATACAATTCCATTGGTGTATTCAAGATGTTGTTAGCTTTGGCAAAAATGGCCCAGCCAGCTTTAAATTTCTTCTCAATAGAAGCATCTAACTGAACAAATCCTTTTTGCCATAAATCATC
The DNA here is from genome assembly GCF_002472745.1 of Sphingobacterium sp. UBA7253. Lineage (NCBI taxonomy): Bacteria > Pseudomonadati > Bacteroidota > Sphingobacteriia > Sphingobacteriales > Sphingobacteriaceae > Sphingobacterium > Sphingobacterium sp. UBA7253. The sequence continues at coordinate 5,106 of NZ_DKSP01000025.1, forward strand.
GTTCAAAAATTGCGACACTGTATTGATTCGTGAGCCGGTATAAGATCCAGCTAACTGTCCTTCCCAGCCATTATTAGCATCTTTGTAAAGTAGCGATAGATTGGCCACATGTGCAGCTTGCCCATATAGCGGCCTCGTTTGATCCACGATAATCGCTTCAGGGTCCTGTGTGGTTTCATTGATTCGAGGTGACATCTTGGCGGTCGTTATACGTGAATGTGTATAGGTATAATTGGCCTTAACACCAAATTTTTGGATATACTTGATATAATCAACCTCGATACCAAAGTTGTTGGCGTTACCAAAATTACCGGGGGTGTAGTATACATCCTGCTTACGAACCTCATCCGGTTGAAAGGTATATTCAATTGGGTTTTTGATTTTCTTGTAAAACATACCCACAAGAAATTGAGAGGAAGCTTCAGGGAATAATTCATACCTTAAATCGAAGTTATCTGCTAAGGCATGTTTTAAATCTGGGTTTCCTTTTTCTAAAAACTCTTCATTAACCACACTTGAGGGTACAATTTCATAAAATCCAGGTCGGTTTAACGCTCGATAATAGGCCGCATGAAGCTGTTGTTTTTCGTCCAAATGATATTTCATGGTCAAACTTGGCAGCCACTCTGTATAAATTTGAGATCCTTCTGGTCTTTTTTCTCCTGCAGGAAACAATAATTTATAATTCTGATTGGTATGCTCCATACGGATCCCTCCGATCATCTGCCATTTGTCATTCTCATAATTGAACATGCCATACGATGCTGTTGTCTTCTCACCGGCGTCGTAAGTTAATGGATTTGCGACAGCTCCAGTAGGATTGGTAACAGTTAAATTGAGATCGGTATAGCGCTGAAAATCCACGCCGTATTTATACTTTGCCTCTTCTGCCGAAGCTGGTGATAAGTTGTAGTTATTGTAAAAACTACTACGCTGTTTATCACGATACAAACCTCCGGTCGATAGCTCCAGCTTACTGTTTTCCATTGGAACTTTATAAGCTACATCCCAATAGCCTGCACGATCATTATCGGTATTCCGCTCCCAACGATAGGTTACAGGAGATTTATTCACGAGAGAAGTCCTTTTACGTTCAAAATTTTCTTCTACTCCATCCAAACTGATCATCGTATTTTGTGGCAATTGATTGCGGGCCGAAGAGAGTACTCCTGACCAACGGACATTCAGACGATTATCTAAAAAATGATGATCCCCCTGTAGGGTACCATTGTAAATTTGTTGCTGCGTTTTTCGGCTTCTTGTCACATAGGTCAGTTCGGCTTTACCAATGCTGGGATCATACTGACCATTGTATATCGTATTTACGGCATCGCGCAATTGCATGTTATTTAAATTCACATACATTTGATAAAAGCTAACCCGATGATTTGGATTAAATCGATAATCGATCTTGTTATGCAAACCTAAGCGTTGTTGCTGTTCATCATATTGACGATCGCTCTGCTCAGTAATTACTGCATTGGGATTTACGCCAACGACAGCCGATTTGTAGAAAATAGAACGACTACCTCGATGTAAATTTTGATAGCTCGCGCCCAAAATAACGCCCAATTTATCATCCAAATACCGATTTCCTATTGTCAGATTGCCGACAAGGTCTGGAAGGGGTTTTTTATAGGTATAATCTAACGCACCCTTATTAAAATCAGCAGCGGTTGCATTGTAATTCTTCCCATTCAGTTCGTAGGGAGATTTTGCCGAAGTTCCGCCTGTTGAAAAGCTTCCAAAATCACGATTAAAATAACGTTGACTGTAACCTGTTGCCAAATTTGCCTGCAGCAATAATTTAGTCGGTGCCGATTTCATAACCATATTGACAACTCCACCCACCGCATCGGCTTCCATATTTGGTGTTAGCGACTTGTAGACTTCTAAGCGTTCCAACATATCTGAAGGAAATAAATCCAAAGGCACATAACGGTATTTATTATCCGGACTTGGAACCTTTACACCATTCACTAAAGTGGTATTGTAACGTTTGTCCATCCCCCTCAGAATAGCATATTGTCCCTCGCCATTCGAATTTCTTTCTATAGATACACCCGAAACACGCTGTACAACATTTGCAACGGTGATATCCGGAGAAATCTCTATTGCACGCGCCGAAACAACATTCATAATTTGTGACGCATTCTTTTCCAAACGCCTTGCACTAGGATCATCATCCCCCCCATTCCGGCGTCCTTTTATGGTTACTTCCATTAATGTCTGTTCGGTAGACGTCAGCTGAAAAATAAAATGAGGTGTATTTTCTTTTTGAATTTCGATTTCTTTAATTAATTCGGCATAGGCCATATGCTTGATATGAACCCTATCCACACCTGCAGATAATCCTTTGAATTCAAACGAACCATCCAATTGTGTTTTGGTCGATAGCCCACGCTGTTCCAAGAATACTGTTGCACCAGCAATAGCTTCACCAGTTTGACCATCCAATACCTTACCTTTGATTTTGGTCGCATAAGCAGCGCTGACCGAAATACTGGAGGCAAGTAATACCGTTAAAAAGTTTTTCATTTTGCTTAGATTATTATGAATCTTTGATTGTTGTCGCAAAGATGGCAGCCAATTTTAATCACACAAAATATCTAGCGTTACAACAAGGAAACAAGGTAAAAAGAGCACTATACAGCAAGGAAACAGAAAGATCTAAAACGCTAATAAACAGTAGTTTAAAAACAAATTACACGCCATTAACATTCTATTACTCCTATGTTAAAAAATTATGAAATACCAACGAGATAACCCGCTAGATCCTCTCCTTGTTCCAATCTTAATTTTTTTCGCAATCGATGTCTGGCAACACGAAGGCTATCTTGTGATATGCCCAATAGGACGGCAATCTCGATATTATTCAAATTTATTTTAAGCAATGCTATTAATCGCATATCTGCGGCCGTCAAATCTGGAAATCGTTGAATAAGTTTTTCAAAAAAGCTGTGATGCACCTTTTCGAAAGTTCCCATAAATTCTTTCCAATGGATGCCCTGTGTGATATTTTCATTGATCTGCAACACCAACTTCTGCATTTGTCGTTTTTGATCCCTGCGTTCGTCCTTAACCATTCCCTTTAATTCATCACGAAGTTCTTCCAAAAATTGATTGTTACGGATTAGATTTAAAGTATGGGATGTCAATTCCTTTTGCTTGAGCGACAGTTCTTGTTTGAGCTGCTTATCTTCAAGCAACTGGTTTTTAAG
>NZ_DKSP01000025.1:8518-14758 GCF_002472745.1 Sphingobacterium sp. UBA7253
ATCTTAATTTTCTGGCGACTATGCAATACATAGGATAATACAATTAACAAAATTAAAACCACGATTGTTCCCCACAGCATGATTAAGTTGATTCTTTTTGTTACCTGTAATTTTTCAATCTCCTCAGCTTTTTGATTCATATCGTAGAGCGCCTGAAAAAAAGCTGTATGTCGAGCACCATCTACGCTATACAGTTCAAGCACCAACTTACGGCTCTTTTCTGCATAAAAATATGCGCTATCCATCTGCTCACGCAAGGCGTAGGTCCTACTCAAATCTTTTGTCGTAGCAGCCATTTGATACACATCACCCAAATTTTCCGCCATCTGATAAGCCAATTGTGTCAGTTTGATACTTTCTGGATATTTATTGGTCTTTCTAAAAATATCGCCCATATTATTGATGACCACAATTTTTCCATAATTGTCTTTTGTTTCCGTATAGAGGGTACTTGCTTTTTCAAAATGAAAAAAAGCGCTGTCATACCTTGCAAGATCTTCATAAATACTGCCTAAATTTTCATGGATCTTGGCTTCTCCATTTTTATTACCCACACTGCTATAAATAGACAAAGCAAGATTCTGGTAGACAAAGGCGGAGTCGTAGTTAGCTTCCTTTTCAAATAAATGACCTATATTCCCTAATGTACCTGCCTCTCCATTTTTATCCCTTTCTGTTCGGAAAGAATGTAGCGCCTTGTTAAAATAAACTTTCGCTACATCATGTTGTTTGTTGAAAATATTGAGCTCCCCGATATCACTCCAATTCGAAGCAAGATGCTGTTTTGAATTTAATTGCGTATAGATTCGATCGGCTTGAAAATAGTAGTCCTGCGCCTGTCCATAATGTCCCTGATTGACACATAACCATCCAATCGCCTGTAAACAATTGGCTTGTAATAATAAGTCTTTATCCGTAACAGCTTTTGCATAACGTTTTTTGACGAGCATAATTGCAGAATCAGGATGGTTTTGACTTAATCCTCTAATATCCTTAAAGGATTCAACCTGCGCAGTCCCCGGGTGCCACAAAAAAAGCTGTATAAAAAAAAGTAGAAACAAAATAATTTTATCAGAAATCCTCATATTTAACGTAAATAATCGAATTGCAAATGTACATGAAACATGTTAACACAATATTAAATCACATAAAGCAATACGAGTTTTAACATAAGGAAGGCTGACTTATTTTTATCCGCCAAGCTCAACGATATACTTATTAAAAAAGCCCTTTTATTGACGACACACATCAATAAAAGGGCTTGAAAATAGACAATCCCAAAACCGGTTAATTACCCGATTTCAATTCAATGAGCGGAGTGATCCGTTCTAATATATCAAATGCCACCTCTGCCATTTTATTACCTTTATTGTCCAATAACGGATTAACTTCAACAATTTCAAAACAAATTACCTTTCCAGATCGGATGATCTCTTCTAAAATCAACACAATCTCCCTTGGCAAAAAACCCTTAGGTACTGGTGTTCCCGTGCCATCCGAGATCAATTCACTATCCATGCTATCTACATCAAAAGAGATATAAACCATATCACATGCTTCTAGGATTTTCAATGCTTCAGCCACACAATCGGTTATTCCCCGCTGTCTCGTATCTTCCACACGATAGTTCTTAATGCCAAGTCGTTCAATGACCAGATCTTCCGGTTCTTCCGTATCCCTTACACCAAAATAAATCAAATGATTGGATTGTATTTTACCTACTGGGCCAGCTATTCGTTTTAGTTTATTCCAAAATTCTTGTGTCGATTCGTCTATTTCATTGATTTTGCATGGCAAATTATCCTCATTCAACATCGCCGCTAAAGGCATTCCATGCATATTGCCTGAGGGTGTTGTGTGCGGAGAATGAATATCGGCATGCGCATCTACCCAGATTACACCGAGTTGCTTATCGGGATAAGCGGACTTTATACCACTGATCGTCCCCATTGCGGAGGAATGATCCCCTGAAAACACCAATGGAAAATTGCCGGAAGATAAGCTATCTTCAACGGTGGAAGCTACTTGTTTGCATTGTTCATAAATCTGCTGAATATGTTTCGCAAAAGGATGATTATCATTCTGATAAATGGAGCTATTTCGAGTCGGCACATCAACAAATGGATAGTTAATGAAATATTGACTTCCTTTATTAATTGCAGCTATCTCGATGGCGTCGATTCCCAGATCTGACCCCCTAGTCCCTGCTCCGATGTCCGATCTGTTTTTGATCAATTCAATCATTTTCTCCATACACTATTTCAAATTAGTCAACGATCGCTCAATAATCCCTAAGCAAGTCTCGACTTGCTCTTTGGTAATAACCAGCGGCGGAGCCAATCGAATTTTGTTACCATGTGTAGGCTTCGCTAAAAGTCCATTTTCTTTAAATTTGAGACAGATATTCCAGGCCAAATCACTTTCTTCATCGGCATCAATTACAATGGCAGTCAAGAGCCCCTTTCCGCGCACTTCTGTAATTAACGTGCACTTAGCAGCAATCTGACGCAATCCATCCAAAAACAATGCCCCCATCTGAAACGCCCGTTGCGTCAAATTTTCATCCCGCACAACATTTAGCGCTTCCATAGCTACTGCACAGGCTAAGGGATTCCCACCATAGGTAGAACCATGTTCGCCCGGTTTAATACACAACATAATGGAGTCATTTGCCAACACTGCCGATACCGGCAATACACCGCCCGATAAAGCTTTCCCTAAAATCAGAACATCTGGTTTGCTTTGACTTTGCGTATCATCAATATCATAGGATGCCAACATACTTCCCGTCCGAGCAATACCGGTTTGGATTTCGTCTGCAATAAACAATACATTGTATCTTGTACATAATTGTCTCACGCGCATCAGATAATCCTCATCAGGAACGACAATACCCGCTTCGCCCTGAATTGGCTCAACGATAAAACCGGCGATATTTTTATCTGCTTTGAATAACTGTTCTAGCGCATCAACATCGTTATAGGGAACGAGTACTATGCCATCTAAAAAGGGGCCAAATTCATATGTTGCAGTACGATCATTGGATGCCGATATAACAGAGATTGTCCTACCATGGAAATTGTCTTTGGCAAAGACAATTTTCGCTTGATTGGCTGCTACACCTTTCACCTGATAGGCCCATTTACGGCAAAGCTTCATTGCAGTTTCTACCGCTTCAACTCCCGAATTCATCACCAAAGCCTTATCAAATCCAAATAACTGACAAAGCATTTCTTCAAAATCGCCCAATTTATTATTATAAAATGCTCTCGATGTAAGTGTCAATTTCGCAGCTTGCTCTTTTAAAGCATTTATAATTCGCGGATGGCAGTGTCCCTGATTGACAGCAGAATATGCAGATAAGAAATCAAAATAAGATTTTCCATCAACATCCCACACCATGACTCCTTCAGCTCGTTCCAATACGACTGGAAGAGGATGGTAATTGTGCGCTCCATATTTTTCTTCTTTGGCAATGAACATCTCGCCCTTACCCTGTTTAGCTACTGTACTCATAATTCAGATTTTTTCTAATAATAACAAATATACAATATTTACTTTTTTATTGAATTAAAAATAAAATTTAACACTAAATTAGCATAAAAATATTAAAATTAACTTTTAAACCACTTTCTACAATGAATAGTATCGATGATTTTGATCTGCAGATTTTAAAATATTTAGACGAAGATGGACGGATGGCCTACTCTGCAATTGCAACAGCTATGGGCGTATCCAATACGATGATTCATCAACGAATCAACCGATTGACGGAACAAGGAATACTGGCCGGTATAAAGCCTGTATTAAATGAAAAAAAGCTAGGCTATGATTGGGGTGCTTTTACAGGGCTAAGTTTAGAAAAAGATCATGACTCGAGCCGAATTATTGAAGAACTTAAGAAAATACCAGAAGTTACAGAATGCTATTACATTACGGGCAATTACACGCTATATGTAAAAATTATTGCTAAAAACCACGAACATATGCGACAATTACTCTATGAAAAAATCGATAGCATTCCAGGAATTGCAAAAACAGATTCCCTTATTGAATTAGGCTGTGCTTTCAAACGTAATATTATATTCTAGTACAATAAAACATTCATGGGATCCTGAACCTCTATTTCAGGGTCTCCACACTACTTACCTATATTTGCCAATTCTTCTTCTGTCCAGTAGATCAATTCGCGCAAAACATATACATTTTCATAGCTTCCCAATCCATCGATGTAGTCCCACAAATCACCTTCAACCTTCACTGGTCTTCCATGATGAAGTATATCATACCCATTATCTAACCAATTTTGTATCTGCTCTTTATCCATCGTTATTAAAACTTATTGTTAATTATCTTTAAAATGACTATATCAAATATAATATATTTTACGATGGCTACCCAAAACTGTTTCAAAGAAACAAAAATTTCAACAACTTTTTGACATAGTGTCTATCACTCTTCAAGAAGTTCTCGTGCTAATTGACAAATTTTAAAAATAAAAAAAGTATATTCGTATAACATCAAATATCATTATTATGGCAGATTTTTTCTATGTTGGATTAGAAGGTGAAAACGAATTGCTCGAACTGGTGGCTGTATCTACGATTCAATCCCTCCTCTATTTTCAGGATGCCGATCAAGAGGATTTTACAACAATAAAGACCGCTATTGATCAAAATTTTATTGTCGAAGAAGATCTAATCACTGTAGCAGACACCCTCCGATTGGATCAATCTATTGTGCGCTTTACTCCGGGCAAGCCCAATTATAAAGATTAATTGCATACTCAATCATATGGGTAAATAACTATCAGTAAAGCAATTAAATCAAGATAATTAGTAAAGAAAATAAGTAAGGAAATAATGAAGGTAGTTTTAATAGGTGGTTCTGGCGCTACAGGAAGAGCGCTCGTTCAATTGATGTTAAAATCTAAGGAAATTACGGAAATCGTTGTGCTTTTAAGACGTGTCTCGTTTGAGGAGCATATTAAATTGAAACAGGTTATCGTAGATTTTGAAAATCTAACGGATTTTGAGCAAGTGATACAGGGCGATGTCGCAATTTCCTGCCTTGGCACCACATTAAAAGACGCAGGCAGTAAAGATGCACAATGGAAAATAGATCATGATCTTAATTTACAATTTGCGGCATTGGCTAAAAAAAATGGTTTTCCTACCTTTCTCTTATTATCGGCTGTTCTTGCGGATCCTGCATCAAAAATTTTTTATAACCGCATGAAAGGAAGCCTTGAACAGGATGTTAAGGCACTTGATTTCAATCGGCTTATTATTTTCCAGCCTGGAGGACTAATCCGACCAAATACAGATCGCTTGGGTGAAAAAACAGCCATAGCTGCCCTCCGTATCTTTAATACAATAGGATTATTCAAAACATACGAGCCTCTTTCAGTAGGACAAGTTGCTATGGCAATGTTACAGGCGATCAATCATTACACAACAGGTATCCATACTGTAACCGTGAAAGATATCCAGAAATTAGCAGCAGAAACCAGTTGAAACAAGTAAAAAATAATTCATAATATTGAATTAACAGTAAGCTAATCCTAAGGCTGTAATTTGTGTTTTTTTAAAATAACAACCATTCAAATGAAAAAACACGTTTTATTTCTGTTTCTCCTCGTTTTTGTACATGTTTTCCCCTCTTTTGGCCAAGAAGCAAAATACATCTTTTATTTAATTGGTGATGGCATGGGCCTCAACCAGGTTAATCTCACCGAAATTCATCAAGCTGAAGTACAGCATAAAGATAATCCCATCCCACTTGTGTTTACCCAATTTCCTCATGTTGGATTTGCCTCCACACATTCACTCTCCAATGGCGTAACGGACTCAGGCGCTGGAGGTACCGCATTAGCCGTTGGAAAAAAAACCAAAAATGGCGTTATCGGTATGGATAGTACAGGAACTATCCCCTATAAGAGTATAGCTTATGCCGCAAAGCAAAAAGGAAAGAAAGTCGGTATTATTACAAGCGTCAGCATAGACCACGCTACCCCGGCTTCATTTTATGCGCACCAAGCAGACCGCGACATGTATTATGAAATCGGTAAAGAAATTGTCACTTCCAATTTTGACTTTTTTGGCGGATCCAATTTTCTCAAACCCGAAACAACATTTGATCATAAAAAGGCGCCATCGCTTTTCCCCATATTAGAAAAAGCCGGCTATAAAGTGCTTAAAGGAAAAGATGCTTATGCACAACTACCAAATAAATCAGATA
>NZ_DKSP01000025.1:14819-15659 GCF_002472745.1 Sphingobacterium sp. UBA7253
GATCATATTGATGAATTCAGATGGCAGTCCTATAGATGCCCTTAAATATGCCATAGACCAAAAGCCAAGTGATTTAAAATTGGCAGATATCACATCTGCAGCTATCACTTCACTGCATAAAAACAATACAAATGGTTTCTTTTTAATGATTGAAGGTGGAAAAATTGATTGGGCATGCCATGCAAATGATGCGGCTACAACGATTCAGGAAGTATTGGATTTCAATGCCTCCGTACAACTCGCCTATGATTTTTATAAAAAATTCCCAAATGAAACACTTATAGTCGTTACGGCGGACCATGAAACAGGAGGATTAGGTGTCGGTAATGGAAGTTCTTCGCTGAAAACAAAATTCTTGTCCCACCAAAAAACCTCGCATGCAGAACTTTCGAACGCAATTGGCAACCTTCGTAAGAATAATCCAAATGCAACATGGGACGATCTCAAGAATCTCATTGCTGCTCAAACTGGTTTATTTTCCAAAATTACAATCCATGAAACTGATCGTAGTGCTTTAGAAGCTGCCTATCAAAAAAGCTTTGTCGATCATCAAAATGAAACCGCAAAAAGCCTTTACGCAAGCGACGACAAAATAGCCGCATTGAGTATTTCAATCTTAAATCGGATGGGATCAATAAGCTGGGCCTCTAACAACCATTCGGCCGCCTATGCACCGGTATATGCGATCGGAGTTGGCTCCGAGCAATTCAGTCAGAAAATGGATAACACAGATATACCAAAGAAAATCGCTACAGCAGCACAACTTAGTTTGGACTAAACAAAAAAAGATCCTCAAGAAATCTTGGGGATCTTTTTTATGAGCCTCTTATCGGAATCGAA
>NZ_DKSP01000025.1:15779-18926 GCF_002472745.1 Sphingobacterium sp. UBA7253
ACCTACTGATTACAAGTCAGTTGCTCTACCAGCTGAGCTAAAGAGGCTTTCATATGAATTTTAATGAGTGTCGCTCAAAGAGCCTCTTATCGGAATCGAACCAATGACCTACTGATTACAAGTCAGTTGCTCTACCAGCTGAGCTAAAGAGGCTTTTTAAAGAAGTTTAATGCATGTTGCTTAAAAGAGCCTCTTATCGGAATCGAACCAATGACCTACTGATTACAAGTCAGTTGCTCTACCAGCTGAGCTAAAGAGGCGTTACTTCTTTTCAATCTTACAACGTCTGACCGTTTTAAGATGCTGCAAATATCGAAAGCTTAAACCAAAAATGCAAGTCGATTTCAAGAATTTTATACCCTGTTAAGCCAATTATTTAAAAATCAAGCGCATTATTTTCAATAACTGAAAATTTGTCATGATTCAATAAAAAATATTGCCATTTTTTCCGAAGTATGGCTTAAAAACCGAATGGCACTTCAATTGTTATAACCAATATGTATCAACGAAACTTTAAATAAGAGAATAAAAATGAATTTTAACAACTATACAATTAAAGCCCAAGAGGCTATACAAAAAGCATCCGAAATTGCGGCTGGCCATCAACAACAGGCGATTGAGACAGCGCATATTTTAAAAGCTTTACTCACAGTGGATGAAAATGTTGTCAGCCACTTATTAAAAAAGTTAAATGTCAACATCAGCTATCTCGGAACTGAACTTGACAAACAAATTGAAGGTTTTCCGAAGGTTAGTGGTAGCAATATTTATTTAAGTAGCGATGCCAACAATGCACTTCAGAAAGCACAGGGCTATCTCAAAGAATTCAATGATGAATTTGTCTCGGTAGAGCATTTATTATTGGGTATCCTGGCGACCTCTGATAAGACCTCAACATTACTTAAGTCACAGGGCGTTACAGAAAAAGACTTAAAGACCGCCATAAAAGAATTGCGCGGAAACAGTCGGGTAACTGATCAAAATGCGGAGGCCACCTATAATGCTCTGGGGAAATATGCACGAAATTTAAATGAATATGCCGAATCCGGCAAATTGGATCCTGTTATCGGCCGTGATGAGGAAATTAGACGGGTGATGCAGATACTCTCCCGTCGTACCAAAAACAACCCAATACTCGTTGGTGAACCTGGGGTTGGTAAAACGGCTATTGCGGAAGGTATTGCTTACAGAATTATAAAAGGCGACGCACCTGAAAACTTAAAATCTAAGATTGTATTTTCCTTAGATATGGGCGCTTTGGTTGCCGGAGCTAAATATAAAGGTGAATTTGAAGAACGTCTAAAAGCGGTTGTAAAAGAAGTTACCGATTCCAATGGAGACATTATACTCTTTATCGATGAAATCCATACATTAGTGGGGGCTGGTGGTGGTGAAGGCGCAATGGATGCGGCTAATATCCTCAAACCGGCGTTAGCTAGAGGTGAACTACGTGCAATTGGAGCGACAACCTTAAACGAATACCAAAAATACTTTGAGAAAGATAAAGCATTGGAGCGCAGGTTCCAGAAAGTTATGGTTGAAGAACCTGACACGCAAGATGCCATTTCCATTCTCCGTGGCCTAAAAGAACGCTACGAAACACACCATAAGGTACGCATTCTGGATGAGTCTATCATTGCTGCAGTGGAATTGTCACAGCGCTATATTGCCGATCGTTTTCTACCAGATAAAGCGATTGATTTAATTGATGAGGCAGCATCCAAATTGCGCCTTGAAATGGATTCTGTACCGGAAGCTGTCGATGAGCTTGAACGTCGTATCATGCAATTGGAAATTGAGCGTGAAGCTTTGAAACGTGAAAATGACGATAAAAAAGTCGCAGAACTGTCGGAAAGTATCGCTAATCTATCTGCAGAAAGAGATACGTTGAGAGCATCGTGGCAAGAAGAAAAGAGTCTTGTTGACAATGTCAATCAAGAGATTGAGAATATTGAAAACTACAAACTCGAAGCTGAGCAGGCCGAGCGTTCCGGAGACTATGGAAAGGTAGCAGAACTTCGTTATGGACGAATTAAAGAAGCGCAAGAAAAAGTGGACAAACTAAAGGCTGAACTCGCCGAAAAACAAGAAAGTAAGCGTATGCTCAAAGAAGAAGTTACTTCAGAAGACATTGCTGATGTTGTTGCAAAATGGACGGGAATACCTGTGAGTAAAATGATTCAATCAGAACGCGAAAAATTACTGAATCTAGAGGAAGAGCTTCATAAACGTGTCGCCGGTCAGGATGAAGCAATAGAAGCTATTTCCGATGCCATTCGTCGATCACGTGCTGGATTAAATGATGCGAAACGACCAATAGGATCGTTCATATTTTTGGGGACTACTGGAGTCGGAAAAACCGAACTTGCAAAAGCACTTGCCGAGTTCTTATTTGACGACGAACAATCCATGGTTCGTATTGATATGTCGGAATATCAAGAACGACACGCAGTGTCTCGTTTAATCGGAGCGCCTCCGGGATATGTCGGCTATGATGAAGGCGGACAGTTGACTGAAGCAGTCCGAAGAAGACCTTATTCTGTTGTTTTGTTAGATGAAATTGAAAAAGCTCATCCCGATGTATTCAATATCCTATTGCAGGTATTGGATGATGGCCATCTTACAGACAACAAAGGTCGTACGATAAACTTCAAAAACACCATTATCATTATGACCTCCAATACGGGGTCAACCATTATACAGGAGAATTTCAGTCATCTGACCGATGATAATAGGGATGAAATTATCGCCAAAACACGCAATGAGGTCTTCGATCTTTTAAAACAATCGATTCGCCCCGAGTTTTTGAACCGTATCGATGAAGTGATTATGTTTACGCCATTAAGTCGAGACGAAATTGGAGATATTGTTCGTTTACAATTTGCACATGTTCAGAAACAGCTGGCCGAACAAAATATATTCATTACGGCTTCTGATGAAGCAATGGATTGGTTGGCACAGCTTGGTTATGACCCTATTTATGGGGCTAGGCCATTAAAACGTGTTATTCAAAAACGAATTTTAAATGAATTATCAAAGGAAATTTTATCCGGAAAAGTAAATCGCGATTCGATTATTCGTCTAGATGTATTCGACGGTAAATTTGTGTTCATCAATAAACAAGAACAATAAAAAAAAGAACGTCCG
>NZ_DKSP01000025.1:19012-23832 GCF_002472745.1 Sphingobacterium sp. UBA7253
GTCCGATAGTACTATCGGACGTTCTTTTTTTTATTGCTAATTTTTAAACATTTAACCTGTAATACCTAAAGCTTTTAACAACTTGTTTATATCGTCTTCGCCGTCCAAATGCTGTACCAATACTTTGGTTTTTGCATCATAGATATAAAGCGAAGGGTAATTGCTTGGTTTAAATTTTTCAATAAATTGGGTTCCAGCATCAAACAAGAATTTGACATTTGGGGCACTTTTCAATGCCTTCGCATGCATATTAATAAATCCATCGACATAAGGCTTGTCATTCATGGAGATAAAATAGAAGGATACATTCTTGAATTTGGACAAGTGCTGTGCGATACCAGCGCCCATTTTCTGGCAATGGCCACAACCCGGGTCGTAAAAATCCAACACAATATAACCCGATTTTGGAAGCTTGTCCGAATTAAACTTGTTAGCCTGATAGACCTCCTCAAAAGTAAACGATGGAAGTGTTTTGGGTGCCTGTGCAAAAACAGGTTGAAATAAGAAAAATACACTTACAAAAAATAGGGAACAAAGGAACCTCATGTTAAAGAAATTTAAACCAACAGTGACTATTCAATTAATTTTAATCAATAATACTTAAAAATGCGCTTCAGTCAACTATTATTTTAGTTTTTTTACAAAAAATCCGTAAGTTTGGGCTAATTTTTAAATCGATCAAATCTATTAATACTTATTAATCGTGAAAAAACGAATTGCTATTTTTGCTTCAGGTTCAGGGTCCAATGCTCAAAAAATAATGGAACATTTCAAGTATTCAGATGAAGCTGAGGTTGCCTTGATTTTATCCAATAACCCTGATGCTTACGTTATTCAACGAGCCGACAATTTTGAAATACCTGCACATATATTTGATCGTGATGAATTTTACAAAACCGACAACGTTGTCAATATTCTTAAAAACTTAAATATTGATCTGATTGTTTTGGCAGGTTTTCTTTGGCTCGTTCCGAATAACCTTCTGAAAGCATTTCCAAATCAAATTATAAATATACATCCTGCTCTCCTACCAAAATATGGTGGCAAAGGTATGTATGGTGACCATGTGCACAAAGCCGTTTTGGCCAATAAGGAAGAGGAACATGGCATTACGATCCACTTCGCAAATGAACATTTTGACGAGGGGGAAATTATATACCAAGCACGATTCAAAGTGGATCCCAACGATACTTTAGACATTATTAAATTTAAAGGGCAGCAACTCGAACATCAGTACTTCCCTAAAATAATTGAAAATCTTATCAAAAAAATGTAAAAACAATTCTATTATTTAGAATTGTTTTAAACAAATTGTAACTTTGTATTATGAACGAAGTTATTGAATCTGTGTTGGAGATCGATGAGTCAGAAAATAAAGCCGGGTTGTTTCAGTTTCGGAATACGGCTATGAACCCTTTTTCTGACTTTTCTTGTGCCTGCTTTAAAAAGTGTTGCAAAAAATATAAAGAAGGCAAACGCTGTAAAAAATGTCCGGGACGAAAAAAATAGCTATTTGTTGACTACTCTTCCAGGTAGTCTAAATCTTTATCAAAGCTTTCTTCTAACTGGGTCAACGAATAAATTGCTATACCCGAAAGAACGACAACCATTGTAATTGCTGCTGGCACAATTCCAAATGCATTTACTAGAAGTCCATATAGCATTGTTGACGGAATGAGTGCACCCCGTACAAAATTGGGGGCCGTCGTTGCAACAGTTGCTCTGAGATTTGTACCAAATTGTTCCGCTGAGATAGTCACAAAGGTTGCCCAATATCCTACTCCTAAACCCATTATAAAGGCAATGCTTAAAAACTTTGTCGCTGTAATACCATCACTCAATAAATACCATAGTGAACTTCCAATGATAATTAATTGACATATAAACACCACTTTTTTGCGGGATTTTAAAATCTGTGCGAATATTCCTGCCAGTACATCCCCGATAGAAATACCGATATAGGTAAACATCACCCCTTGACCAGCACTCAGTGTACCTGTAGCTCCCAAGGCCTTGCCGATTTCCGGAGCCTGTGTAACCAAAACACCGACAACAAACCAGATTGGAAGGCCAATACAGAGACAGTTAACATACCGTTTTAACCGGCTTTTATTTGTAAAAAGCATACGGATATCTCCTTTCACAACACCCGATTTATCTTGATCCTTAAATAATCCTGATTCAAAAGAGCCAATGCGCAACAGTAACAACAGTAAGCCCATTCCACCACCGACAAAGTAGGCCGTCCGCCAGTCAAATTCTTCCGAGACAAAATAGGCCAATATAGCGCCTAAAACACCGACACCGGCAACCAACATGGTCCCATAACCGCGTTTTGATTTATGCATACTTTCAGAAACCAAGGTAATTCCCGCCCCCAGTTCTCCGGCCAATCCAACGCCCGCTATAAAACGAATAATACCATACATAAGCACATCATGTACAAAACCATTTGCAATGTTCGCTACAGAGTATAAAAGAATCGATCCAAAAAGCACTTTTAAACGTCCAAATTTATCCCCTATAATCCCCCAAAGAATTCCACCCAACAGCAAACCGCCCATTTGCATATTGAGCACAAATTCACCCTTTACCCGCATTTCTTCCGCAGGGACGCCAATATCAGTGAAGGACTGAATACGAACTATGGAGAAAATAATCAAATCGTAGATATCGACGAAATAGCCCAGTGATGCAATCATAACCAGTAACCATACTTTTTTGCTGGATTGTTTTTCTTTTATTGTTGACATTTTAGGTTTTTTGATCTGTAAAAATACCATAGTGAAGCTATAAAACCAAGATTTCGAAAAATAATCCGACACATTGTTTTACTTTTGCATCATGAGATATAGTCCACTTGCCTTAACATGGCTATTACGTATTTACCCACCATTTCTATTTCAGGGAATCTGGGTTAAAAAAATTAGCCCCGGCTTCCAAGGCGCCAAAGTAAAAATTTATAAGACACCATTCAATATCAATACCAACAAAACATTATTTGGCGGAACGATCTTTTCTGCAGCAGATCCAATATTCCCCATCCTCATTGATCAGTATCTTCAAAAGATTGGTTTTAAAAAAACGGTGGCCTGGTTAAAATCATCACAGATCACCTTTAAGAAACCCGGCAAAACCAGCGTGGAATATTCTGTGCAACTCTCCGAGGAAATCCTTGAAGAATGTGCCCATATTATCCGTACAAAAGGCAAAGTAGTAAAAGATTTTACCCTGGAAATTAAAGATAAGTCTGGCGATCTCTGTGCCACGGTACGTTGTGAAACCTATATTCGTGACTTGAATTTTACATTCCCTTCCAGAAATCGAAATATTGAGCCATAAGAAATTAATATATTTGTCCAATTACCAAAAAAACAAAAAACATGAATAAAATCGCGTTTGTAGCTATCGCATCCTTGGCAATAGCAGCATGTGGAACTCAGGGAAATGGTGCAACAGGTGTAAAAGCCCTGCAAGATTCAACTATTAAGATACATGATGAAATTATGCCTCAAATCGCTCATTTCGACCGCGATGCTGTTAAGATAGATTCTATTTTGGCAAATTTAAAAAACCTAAAAACAACTAAGGCTGATTTAGACACCAATTTAACAAGAAAAGAGCTAAGCACATTGAAAGCTAATTTAGAAAGTGCTACAGACCATATGATGGACTGGATGAAAGGATATAACCCGGATTCAACAGATGTTAAATATTTTGAAACAGAGCTTCAAAAAGTAAGTGATATGAAAAAGATATTTGATAGTGTTTCTAAAGAAAGCCAAGACAAATTAAAGAATTTTTAAATCCAAAAATTCAAATAACACAGTCCGCCACTCTTTAGCTTAACATTAAATTGTTCGTGTAAAGATGGAATCAAGCTTTAACAAACAAAACTATTAAACACATGAGATCCATAACTAAATTTTACTGCGCAACTGGCCTTTTACTCGGTTTATTTTCCTGTAAAAACAATAGCCAGACAAGCTTACCCATCTATGGCGAAAGAGAAGCTGTAGAAAAAACAGTTGATGGAAAACAAATCGTAGATACAGTCTATCATACTATTCCACCTTTTAAACTGCTCAATCAGGATAGTACAATGATTTCAGACAAAGATTTTGAGGGCAAAGTATATATCGCCAACTTCTTCTTTACCCATTGTCCAAGTATCTGTCCGACGATGAATCGCAACCTATTAAAGATATACCAACAATACAAGGATAATGAAGAAGTTCGTTTCCTGTCCCATAGTATAGACTTTAAATACGATCAACCCTATGTACTGAAAGATTATGCCAATAAATTGGGTGTAATCAATAATCACTGGCAATTTGTTTCGGGGACTAAAGCAGAAATATATGGTCTAGCCAATCAATACCTGGTTTATACCGCTGAAGATAAAAATGCACCTGGAGGTTACGATCATCAAGGATACCTTGTCTTAATAGATAAGGATAAAAGAATTCGGGGTGCCTACGACGGTACAAACGATGAGCAGGTGAAAAAATTGATAAACGATTTACCTTTACTCTTGAGTGGGGCTAAAAAGTAACATGCGCATTCTCTTAACAACAGGTATAACGATCGGGGTTATTTTATCGATCTTGATTGGTTGTCAGCAGGAAGTTGATATCAAAACGGCACAATATGCGGTTAATGGTCAAAAGGTATACCGAACACATTGTCAAAATTGTCATGGAGAGAAAGGTGAAGGATTGGGAAATCTCTATCCTCCCCTAACCGATACTACCTTTCTGCAAACGCATCGTCAGGAGCTTGCTTGTATCATCAAGCACGGGACTTCCGGAGAACTTGAA
>NZ_DKSP01000217.1:0-16029 GCF_002472745.1 Sphingobacterium sp. UBA7253
TTCAATAAGCGTGTAGTCACATTGGATCTGGCTTCATTGGTTGCCGGGACGAAATATCGTGGTCAATTTGAAGAACGTATGAAAGCGGTCATGAATGAACTGGAGAAATCACCGGATGTCATCTTATTTATCGATGAGATTCACACAATCGTTGGTGCAGGTGGCGCTTCAGGATCGTTAGATGCTTCCAATATGTTCAAACCAGCCTTGGCAAGAGGAGAAATCCAATGTATTGGTGCAACAACATTGGACGAATATCGTCAATACATTGAAAAAGATGGTGCTTTGGACCGTCGTTTCCAACGTGTAACGATTGAGCCGGCAACACATGATGAAACGGTTGAGATATTGAATCGTATCAAGGAGAAATATGAGGATCACCACAATGTGACCTACACTCCCGAAGCGATTGAAGCCTGTGTGTCGTTAACAACACGTTATATTACAGACAGATTCTTACCAGATAAGGCTATTGATGCTTTGGATGAGGCAGGCTCTCGCGTGCACTTAAACAATATTCATGTACCGCAGTCCATTATTGACATTGAAAATAAAATTGAAGAGGTCAAATTGGAAAAGAACAAAGTCGTTCGTAGTCAAAAATACGAAGAGGCTGCCAAATTGCGTGATACGGAGAAAAAATTGATCGAAGAGCTCGAGAAGGAAAAAATCGCTTGGGAAGAAGAGACGAAGTCTAAACGCTATACTGTTTCAGAAGAAAATGTTGCTGAAGTAGTGGCCATGATGACAGGTATTCCAGTACAACGTGTTAGTCAGACAGACAGTCAAAAGCTGTTGAATATGGCTGAGTTGATGAAGGGAAGAATCATTGGTCAAGATGACGCTGTAGGTAAATTGGTGAAAGCTATTCAACGTACACGTGCGGGCTTGAAGGATCCTAAAAAACCAATCGGGTCATTTATCTTCTTAGGTCCTACTGGGGTCGGTAAAACAGAGTTGGCTAAAGAATTAGCTCGATTTATGTTTGATACAGAAGATGCACTGATCCAAATTGACATGAGCGAATACATGGAGAAATTTGCGGTATCTCGCCTTGTTGGAGCGCCTCCAGGATATGTTGGTTATGAAGAAGGTGGTCAATTGACTGAAAAAGTGCGTCGTAAACCTTATGCCGTTGTCTTATTGGATGAGATTGAGAAAGCGCATCCAGATGTATTCAATCTGTTGCTACAGGTATTGGACGAAGGTCAATTAACAGATAGTTTGGGCCGTAAAGTAGATTTCAGAAATACCATAATCATTATGACTTCAAATATTGGTGCACGCCAATTGAAGGAATTTGGTCAGGGTGTTGGTTTCACCACTGCAGCAAAATCACAACAATCTGATGCACATTCACGTGGAGTTATTGAAACCGCTTTGAAAAGAGCTTTCGCTCCTGAATTTTTGAACCGTATCGATGATGTCATTGTGTTCAACTCATTGACAAAAGAGAATATCTTCAAAATCATTGATATTGAATTAAGGTCATTGTTCAAACGTATCGCTGATTTGGGTTATACCATCAATTTAACGGATGAGGCAAAAGATTTCATCGCAGACAAAGGTTATGACAGTAATTTTGGTGCACGTCCA
This sequence comes from Sphingobacterium sp. UBA7253, assembly GCF_002472745.1. Taxonomy (NCBI): domain Bacteria; kingdom Pseudomonadati; phylum Bacteroidota; class Sphingobacteriia; order Sphingobacteriales; family Sphingobacteriaceae; genus Sphingobacterium; species Sphingobacterium sp. UBA7253. Next base: position 1,597 of record NZ_DKSP01000217.1, read on the forward strand.
TTAAAACGAGCAATCCAAAAATATCTTGAAGATCCGATTGCAGAAGAGATCCTCAAAGGAAATGTGCAAACAGGTTCAGTTTTGACCGTGAGCATTAATCCTGAAACCAAAGATATTGAGGTTTCTAGCTCAGATCCGAAGTCTTCAAAAGACACAGCTGAGAAGTAAGCTTCAGCTATCTTTAAAAATAATTTCAATAAAATGCACCTTTATGGTGCATTTTTTGTTGTATATGAATTTGGCGTTAAACTTTCGCACTATTTTATCGTCCTATAATAAAAAAATTATCACAAATAACACGAACAATATGAAAAGACTTTTATTCGCAGCACTAATTGGAACCGCAGCCTTGGTTTCATTTTCTTCTTGTAAAAAAGAATATATTACACAAGAAGTGAACGTCTTAGACGGCACAAGTTATGTATTTCCCGTAAAATCAACTGAATGGATTAAAGAGGGCAATAACACTTATAGAAAAGACGTCGCAATCAGTGATTTAGATCAACGTTATTATGAAGACGGTCATGTTAGTGCGGCGATCATTTTTGACACATCTAATGATAGATACGAAGCGATTCCTTCAGAACTATATGGATATCAGTTTTCGTACAATTACTCTATTGGTGTTGTTCGCATTTATGCCAATGATGTAAGCGGAAGTACACCAGTTGCGCCTGACAATATGAAAGTTAAGATCGTTTTAACGGATGCGAGTATAGGAAACTAGGAATTTATTTTCAAAACTATAATGCCTCAAAAGTTAGTTGTTTTTGAGGCATTTTTTTATGTTAACTATCCTTTCAGTAACAACTCCGCATGTTCCAGTGCTGCATCTGTGGGATTGGTACCACTGAGCATCTGAGCAATTTCCTTGACTCTCCCCTCTTGATCTAAACGAACAATGTTAGATATGGTTCGGTTGGCTTTGTCTTCCTTATATACCTTATAATGCGCAGCACCTTTAGCTGCAATTTGGGGCAAATGGGAAATAGCAATAACCTGCATATTCTCAGCAAGACTTTCCATCACCTCTCCTACGCGTAGCGCAACCTCTCCAGAGATTCCTGTATCGATCTCATCAAAAATAATAGTAGGTAATGCAGAAGTTTTAGCAACTAAGGATTTAATGGCCAACATAACACGAGAAAGCTCTCCTCCGGATGCAACCTTATGAATGGATTGCAATGCCTGTCCTTTATTGGCCGAAAATAAAAACTGTATTGAATCCATCCCCGACTCCCGCATATCCCGCTCCTTTAATGGTTCCAGATTAATTTGAAATCGTGCATTCGGCATACCTACATTTGACAAGGTCGCCTGCACATCCTTTGCGATCATCTCCAGTACCTTTCTCCTGGCTGCTGATAGTTCCTTTGCATTTTTTTGGGCAATGGCTAATTTAGCCACAACCTCTTTCTCCAATCGCTCCAATTGCTCATCCGAAGAATTTATAGCAAACAGTTTGGATTCAAGATCATCACGTAATTTGATCAACTCCTCAACGGAGTCCACATGATGTTTTTTCTGTAAGGAATACAATAAGCTCAAGCGCTCATTGATTTCCAATAAAGTACCTTCGTCGATTTGGGTATCCTCCTCAAGAGAGCTCAGCTCTGCAGCGACATCCTTCAGCTCAATCCATGTGCTCTTTAATCGTGCAGCCAAATCTGCAGCCTCAGGCAGAAATGAGGCAATGCCTTCCACCTGGCTCATCGTCTCTTTTAAACGGCTTAAAACTGCCGTATCTTCATTTTCCAATAGATGTGATGCCCCAGTTAGTGCACGCTTGATATCTTCTGCATTTTCCAACTGCCGCTGTTGTACTTCGAGTTGTCCCTGTTCATCTGCGACCAATCGGGCGGCGTCAAGTTCATCAAATTGAAACTGAAAATAATCCTGTTCTATTGCAGCTTTTTTTACCAGATCCTTAAATTCTTCGAGTTCTTTTTTGGCTTTCTTATAAGCGAAGAAGCTCTCTCGATGGCTTTGCTTCAGTCCGAAAGAGCCTGCTACACTATCCACTACCAAAAACTGAAAATCTTCTGTATTAATCTGCAATGTTGCATGTTGAGAATGCACATCAATCAACTGCTCGCCTAAAGCTTTAAGGATAGCCAGGGTGACGGGAGAATCATTAATAAATGCCCGGGATTTACCATCGGGAGATATCTCTCTTCGAATAATCGTATGGTCCGCGTAATCGAGATCATTTTCCTCAAAAAAACGAAGTAGCTGGTAAGAACCAATTTTAAATTCCCCTTCAATCACACATTTCTTGGTTGGGTCGAAAAAATGCTTGCCCTCTGCTCTATTTCCTAAGATCAACGATAATGCTCCCATGATAATAGATTTACCGGCACCGGTTTCACCGGTAATCATATTCAAACCTTTATCAAATTGGATTTCCAATTCGTTGATGAGCGCATAATTTCTAATATGTAAGGTATCTAGCATATTCTTGAAGGTCTAATTACAGTTTAGAGGAAATACCGTTCCTCAATCGGATCCTATGTTTCATGAACCTTTCTGTAGGTAATTTACCTAAAACTCAGGCGATTTCAATATATTTTATTTAAAAAAAACAGCTACTCTGCTTTAATAACATGCCCACTTTTAATATTCTTAGGTACTAAATACTAAAAATAATATCATTTTTCCAAATTAAAAACTACTATTTTTAGTAAACTGATTTTATTTTTGACAAAAGAATGTTCTCATTTAGCACTATTGACATGAATAAATCCCTATTTTTATGGCATGCAAGATTATAGTGCTACGCTTAAAAAATACATGCCTGAAGAAGCTGCGCCGATTATATCCAACTGGATTAATCATACCCGCTGCTTATTTAAGATCTCTCGTTCAAGGAGTACCAAACTAGGAGATTACCGTGCGCCATTTAAAGGAAGCCCACACCGCATCTCAGTCAACCATGACTTAAATTCCTATTCATTTCTGATTACGACGATCCATGAATTTGCCCATTTACAAACCTGGAACAAACACCAGCATCGTGTCAAGCCACATGGTACTGAGTGGAAAAATAATTTCAAGGAACTGATGGAGCCCTTCCTTAAATTGAATATTTTTCCAATCGATATTAGCAGTGCCATTCATCGCTACATGGAAAACCCCGCGGCTTCAAGCTGCACGGACCTTCACCTGTTTCGCACCTTAAAATCATACGATACCGTCAAAACCAGTGCCCTTACGGTGGAATCTTTGGAGGATGGCCATTTCTTTAAACTAAAAAATGGTCGTTCATTTCAACGCATTGAAAAGGTAAGAAAACGCTATAAGTGCATGGAATTGACCAGCAAACGCATGTACCTATTCAATCCAATAGCGGAGGTATTTCTGTTGGAACAATGATTTTTGACAAATACATTCATTATATTTTTATCTTTGCTAACTTAGGAAATAATTAAAGAGAGCTTTTATGTTACACTTACACTCGACTATAGCAATTGTATTATTGCTAGCCCTGGTGATATCGATCGTGATCACCCTATCAAACTACCTAGGCAACAAACCGTACAACCGTAAAATTGCTTTATTGGGTTTTATCGCATCACATATTCAATTATTGGTGGGATTGATTTTATTCTTTTATTTAAAGTACCCATCAATGATCTCTGGCGCCGTAATGAAAGATCCGACATTACGTTTTAAAATCATCGAACACCCTTTGACAATGATCATTGCCATTGTATTGATCACAATTGGTTACTCTAAAGCTAAAAAGATTGAAAATGCCAGAAAAGCAAACCAAACAGTTGTAATTTTCTATATCATCGGTTTGATCTTGATCCTTGCTCGTATTCCTTGGTCTACTTGGTCTCTTTTCGCATAGTCTGCGATAATCATACAAAAAAAGGCTTCACGATCGTGAGGCCTTTTTTTGTACCTTGTAGATCATGGAAGCATAACGGACGGGATCGTCAACGATGAACTGAGTTCGAAAAAAGGATTAAAATAAAAAAGCCCCAGTAAACTGGGGCTTTCAAATATCTTAGTTGACTTTTAATTAGTCACGGTTTTTTCCAAATCCCAAAATTCCGAAAACGGTTTTGAATGCGATAAGTGCACCTACGATCATGGAGATGTTAGCTATCGCGGAAAACAAAAAAGTTTGTTGACCCATTGCCGCACATACATCCGGTACAAAACGGATAAATGTACCTATTAAACCTAAAGCGATCGCTACTACCAATGTTTTGTAGTAATGAGTTTGGTTCGCATTATTATCAGTTGTCTTTGGACCTCTTGGTTGTACAGTTTCTGCCATTTCAATTTCGATTTTATTCGATACAAATGTACAAAATAATCTATGTTAGAAAAATAAAAATGAAAAAAGCAATGATCATCAATTATTCAGCATATTTCTGTTCATATTTTTCTTTTTTTCGCTTATAATCATGCGGATGCTCCTTCGTAATATGATATCCACCACAGTGGATACAGCTATACACATAGCGCTGCTTTGGCTTTCCTTCCCTACTGCCATATCGGTACTTTCTCCGATTTTTTCCCCGTAGCCACTTCTTATAGCGCCATTTTAACCATTGTATAAAGAAGCCTGCTTCGCCCTTGCTATTAAAACGCACCTTACCGGTGGCACGGCATTTGCGTCGCTCGATCAGGCTATTGATTTCGAAAGTAGTGAATACTTCGTCGATAAACTGCTTTTTGCTACTCATGATACTTACTCCTTTCTTACTTTAATTTCCTTTCATATCCATCTAATAGCCACATGGCTACTCTATCACGTTTATCCTCAGGACAGAAGCTAATCATCCCTTTCTCTTCATGCAGCAGCACACCTGCCTGGCGGATAGCACTGTACACTTCTTCCTTGCCGCTCTGATAACAGATCGCTGCCGAAATGTGCTTGTCCTTTGGAATACATTCCCATCTTTTGATCGTAAACCCTTCCCAGCGGCTCATTTCATCTACAAAGGCCCACAAAGGCATGTTTCTATAAATCCGGATTTTTCGGGTCCACATCTTGGCTTCTTTGAAATCCTGGTTCGCAACATAGGTCATTGTATCTCGGAGCTGCTGATTTTTGTCTGCATATTTAGCGCCAACATATACGAAGTCCCCGGGACAGACTATGGACTGTACTTTGTTCAGGTTATAGGAATAAACTTCCATTGTTCCATCATTAAGCATGACCTTCATGTTACTTGTATCCGCCCTGATTAAAAAGTCAGCACGGTTGGCTGTAATTTTACCCTTTTTAGTACCAATAATCAGCGGAGCATTGCTATAACGGCTATTGGCGTCAACATACGCCTCTCCTTTTATGTATACTACTGTTGAATCCCCTTTTCGGAGCGAATAACTCAACTGGGATTGTGCATTCATCCGAACCCTGGTACCATCCTCCAGTTCCACGACACATTGCTGGCGTGGAGCCGTATAAATATTTAAACTTTTTAAAGTTGTCTCACCGCCTGCCATTGATTTTCTCTGGATACGCATCAGCCCTTCCCCGGTACGGGTGACAGCCAGCTCGCCCAGCTGTAATAGTGTGCCAAAGGTATCCTGCTCTACTCTTATCCATGTGGAGTCAGCTGCCAACAGGAGACAGGAAGACTCTATTAAAGGTATCTCTGTGTCATCTGCGACGCCAAGACATTGCCCCTCCAGATGCAGCATGATATCCTCTTTTTTATGTGGATAAAATAAGTATAACAATACACCTCCAATAATTAGCAGCAAAGCTGCTGCATACCCAACTTTGCTGTACCGCTTTATTTTTTCTTTTCTTCGTATAGCTTCCCCCCGGCATTTTATTTCCCCGTAATCAGGTGTCCAGTCCTCAAGCGGATCCTTGGGCAGCTGACCTTCCAGCTGCCCGAGTACCTCTACCACCATAAGGTCGTATTCATCCTCCGTATAGTGCGATCTTTTCTCTTTTAGATCTGCCTCTTCTTCAGGGCTGATTATTCCCAGCAGCTGTTTTTTGATCAGCTCTTGAACTTTTATAGTATCGCGTTCCATTTTCTTCAATTCTAATCTATATTCAATTAATACTAGAACTCGCTATAGATAAGTATAACTTATCTTTTCTTCAATTCTAATTTATATCCAATTGTAACCCGGTTCAAGATCCCTTTAAGAGCCGTCGGATCTTGGCAAGCGCCGTACTCAGTAGATTGCGCACCCGCTGTGGCTTTAGGTCATGACGGGTCTCCAGTTCCCTGTTATCCATGCCGTGCACTTTGGCATCTATAAAAATTTTCTTTTCCATCGGTGTGAGCTGTTCCGCTTTTGACAGCACTGCTTCCAGCATTTCCTGATAGTTTAGATGAGCATCGTTGTCATCGCTATGGGGTACAGTCCGGAGCTCGTCTATCGCTATCTTCCGGTTTTTCTTTTCCTGACGGAGCATTTTCAGAGCAATATTTCTCGCGATTGCCATCATCCAGGCAAAAGGATCTTTGCATATAGCGACTTTTTCCCGCTGCACAAATAATGTGGTCAATGTTTCTGAAACCACGTCTTTGACCAGCTCATCATCATTGTTAACAATGTTTCTGATACGATTTTTTAGCTGGCTACCATGTTTAGCCATAATAAGCCGCAAGCCTCGGTCGGGCTCTTTAACTAAAATTTCAAAAGGATCTTCCCCCATAGCTCATCATTTAAGTATAACAAAGGCTTTATATAACCATCTAAATAAAAAAATAAACACTTAATAAACAGCTATTTAAAAAATAAAACCATTTATAGCAGGTACATATTGCTTACTTATGGTAGCTATATATAAACAGGAATGAAATAATTGAATTTGGTAAAACTAAGATACAAACACAAAACCGAATAAACAAATTTAAATATCTGATTTATAAATAGTTGTATTAAATATACGACCTGAAATTATACTGTTTAAAAAATGAAAACAAGAGCTTCACATATCACCGCTACCAGTATCCGTGTCTTTATGATACTCTTTTGGGCATACGTTGCGCTGGATAAGCTATGGGATCTGCCGGGCTTCCATCAGGCACTGAAACTGCAGCCTTTTCCCGGCTGGTGGGCAGGAATATTGTTCTGGTCCCTGCCACTGATGGAGCTGGGTATAGTGATCCTGTTTTCTATTCATTCTTTCAGAAATACAAAACATCTATTTTTTTATCCTTTCGTGCTGTCTGCATTGCTGTTAACGGTCTTTACTGTCTACATCGGTCTTGGCGTCGCTGGTTTATACGCGCAGAAGCCCTGCGGCTGTGCTTCGGTACTGAGCAGGCTCTCCTGGGGCGGACACCTTGTTGTCAACCTACTGTTATTGCTGCTGTCCATATTGGGGTGGTACTTGACTGGCCCAACTGCCCCCATGGCTGGGTGTAAGCGATATAAAAAGCAGGTCATTTTATTCTTTACCAGACGCTTATTGATTACCGTACCGATCTATGCTGTTATGCTGCTGCGCATCAAGAAATACAAAATGCGATTTGCGCTCTTCCCGGCCGGGCCGGTATAGCTATAAATTATGACACGTGAAGGCACAGCCCGTAAAAACAGATCCCGAGGCATAGGACAGACTGACACACCTCGTTAAAGCAAAGTGTTGGTCAAAAAAAATTAACATAGAGTTTTTTGTGGGGGTAAACTTTTTTTGCTACTATAAAAAAGGCCTCGGTATGAAAGCAATATCTTTCATCAAAAATAATGCAATGGCTATGGTAGCCGGCGCTGCAATAGTTGTGTTCAGTTCGTTTAAGTTGGCGGAGAAAATCATATTTCCAGCTGACGAAGTATGGTTTGAGTTCAACAGTTCTTTAAATCCGGGTGACTCTGGTTATGAAACTGCGATTACTACACCTAGTAATTATACAAATACAGGGTCTGCCACAAATCCATCCCAATGTTCAAGTACACCAAAGGTCTGTGCGGTAAAAGCGGAGCCTGACGGATCAGGACATGTGTCAGTTTCCACTTTAAATTCGCTAAAAGCAGATATGCTTAATCCTTCGAGTAGCAATCCGGCTATTTCGAAAAAACCTAACGACTAATTTATAAAGCGTGTAAATGCACTCAGATAGTATCTATCTGAGTGCATTTATAATGTTAAAATTTATTGATTTTGATCCACACCAGACAATTCAATCACTTTTTGTGGGAAAAGAAAAGTGAATGTTTTAATTTCTTTTAAACCAACACTATATACTTTATTATCAATTATTCGTTTGATCTCTTTTTTTCCAAGATAGAAATCTTCCAGTCTTCTAAGATCCATCCATCTTATACCACGTAACAGAAGTTCCTTTCTTCGTTCTGAATAGATAAGCTTGAGCAGTTCTTCCTGAGCTATAGGAAACGGTTCCATAAGCCCGCCATCCACGTATCTTTTTTGCATAAAAAATTCTATCGTTTTAATGGCAAGCGTCAATCGTCCTAGTCTCGCCTCACATTCAGCTTTCGTTAGCCACAATTCTGCAGTTGTTATCCCATTAAATTTTTGTGCATTTGAATTCCCTGAGTAATCTCCTGTAAATGCGAAATACCCATCAGCCTGTTTCGAAAAAAAACACGTTTTACGTAAATCACTATCTGTGTAACTATCGTACAAAACGGTATCAATACGGAGAACTGACTCTCTCGAAAGATTTTCGGCGGCATGAATAGAAAAGAACAATACCTCGGGATTAAATCTTTCAAATGGATATTTTTTACCGCTATTGATCTGATTATAATCCATAAGTTTATCATAAGATTCTAAAGCTCGTTTTGAAATCGCCAATGCCTGTTCGTAGTCTCCCATAGCAAGATATACCCTAGAAAGCAGCCCCAATGCAGCGTTTCTATTCGGTCGAGTTGGGTAAGTCAGATTCTGATCCGTCAGATAATCAGATGATAGTTTCAGATCTGCAATGATAAGGTTCATTGTTTCTTTTAGAGACAATCTTATCGGCTTTTCATTTACATCAGAACTCATTTTCATTGGAGGGCCCAAGACCGATTCCGCTGTCTTCTGATCATAGGCCGGTGCGTATATCTGCGCTAAATCAAAATAGCTAAAAGCTCTAAAAAACAAAGCCATTCCTTCCAAATTTTGCCGATCCTTTTGATCCAGCTGAATCTTATCCAGATGTTCAAGTACCGTATTAACATTAAGTAAACGACTATAGGATACCCAATACCAATCAGCCAAAGGTTTTCTATCCCATATATAAATTGCTCTATCGGACATCTGACTGATTCCCATATATTGTTTGTCCAATATAAAGAAATCATCTGAAGCAATATCTCCAACAGCTGTTACGTAACTTTGATTCATTACAACTGTATAGTCCATAAGGGCATAGAGATCCGATTTTGAGCTAATAGTAGCCAATGACATATCGGATTTCTCCTCTAAAAACTTGCTACACCCCAGCGTTAACATCATAACAATTCCAATCACCGTTTTTGTTAGTTGCTTATTTTTCATAATTCTTCTGTTAAAATGTTAATGTTGCTCCCATACTAAAAGATCTTGGAGCGGGAATATTTCCGAAATATTCAGGATTTATATCTTTTTTAGTAGCCTTCCAAATCAAACCTATATTCTCTGCCACAATAAAGAATGCCAATGATTTAATTTTGGATCCAATAGGCAATGCAGGATTATACTGCAACCGGAGATCCTGAAACTTAATATGATCTCCACGTTCTACCAAAACGGAAGCATCCTTATAAAATAGATCCGCCCCATCATCCAGTGGATAGACCATAGCGGGCACATCTGTTAATAATTCGTCTCCAGGTTTTTGCCATCTATCATAAAAGTCTACATGGCCGTCATACTTTCCAAAAAGAGACTGATAACTTATACTACTTCTTTTAAAGTAATATTTTAGGCGATAGCTTATTGTTGCCGAAAGATTGAATTGCTTATAACTGAACGTATTTCTAAAAGTCCCGAAATAGAGCGGGCGTGCAGAACCAATTTTTTGGAGCACATCCAATCCTTTGCTTCCCATTATATCCCAGTAGGCGGTACTGTTCTCATGATTTAATAATCCCTGTGGCTTACCTTCACTATTCAAACCCTGCCATTTATAGGCATAAAGACTATAAACCATGTCTCCCGGCAGATTTGAGATTCCACCTTTAAGCACATAAGAAGTCGGCGATTGCTGATCCGTTAATGTTTTCACGATCCAATTGTTATTATAAGAAAACAATAGACTGCCGGACCAGTTTAGCTCTCTCCAACTCTTGTTGAGCGCCAAATTTACATCGATACCTCTTGATTTAGTGTTAGCGGCATTTAGAACCATGGAACCTATCCCTGTCGTTGGATCCAATGGCTGTGCATCGAAAAGATCAAAAGTATACTTATTGTAGTAATCAATACTTCCGGAAAACGAATTATTCCATGCGCTAAATTCGATCCCAACATTGACATTTCGCAACTTCTCCCATCTTAGTTCCTTATTAGGCAAATTAACTATCCGCGCCATAGGATAAGATACACTCCAATTATTATAACCAAAATATTGTATAGTAGTCAGGGCACTCATACTGTTATCCACATTTCCACTATAACCTAACGATCCTCGTAACTTTAGAAAATTAATCACAGAGCTTTTGAAGAATTTTTCATTATGCAGATTCCAGCCAAGACCTACCGACCACAAAGGTGTCCATTTATTGTTCGTCTCTACACCAAATAAGTTTGATGCATCCCTGCGTACGCTTCCTGACAGTAAATATCTGTTTTGGAATCCATAATCCATGATACCGTACAGCGAGACAAAGTTTGTGGTAATATCGGTGTTGGGATAACTGTTAAAGGGAATTGTATTGTTACCACCAAGTCCACCAAAAGTTGGATACTGTTTACTGAAATCTATATTCGAAACAAAAGAAAGATTTTCAGGGTTATAACCATACAATATATTACCCATAGAACCATCATCTTTGTTCCGCCATTCCGCCCCGGCAAGAGCAGATACACTGTGTCCTTTAAAATCCGTTTTATAGTTTAGCTGCATGCGAAAATTCTTTTCGGTAGAGACCCCATCCTGCTGCCTAAGAATACCTCCATAAGGAAAATTGTAAATTAAATTCCCATTACTAACCTGTGTCCCTCTATTTATTAGATCCCTGGCGTAAAAAGTATTTATAAAATAGCGTTCTTCTTTTTTCCTATCATAAAAATTGTATCTATATTTTAGATCTGCTGTCAGGCCTTTCAATAGAAATAGTTGAAGACCAAGATCGGCGAGCAGGTTTCTATTGGCTGTTAAAATAGGCGGCTCATCAATATAATCAAGTGGGCGATATTTCCAGTCTAGCAGATTTCCAGCGCCCACAGTATCTATATATGAATATCGATATTTATAGGGAACAGCAAGATTCTCTCTTCCCTCTTTCAATTTTAAATATGGAAATGGATATCCGTTATCAGAATAGAAGTCGGTAGCTAGCGCACTAATACTTTTCAGTTCGTTGTACATCACTCTACCGGAGATATTCACAAACCGATTAAGTCTGGCTTCCAGACTTAATTGGCTGCTAATTCGATCAGTTTTATCACTTCGTAAACTAGCCAGAGTCCTATCATACCCTATTTGCGCCATGCCATTTAACTTCTCTGACCCGCCCTTAACCGAATAGTTATACTGTTGTAATGCCGCACCTCTATACATATATTTAAGCATATCGTCACGCACATCTGTATATTGATAAGGCTTAATTCCTGCGGCTAGCGCTTCATCATCAAAAACCCCTTTACGTTTAGCTTCCAATAATTCAACCACAGGCGATATAACTGGTCTACTATTACTAGCTAGCTTCCCATCAAAATATCCCTTTTCGAACAAAAAATGCTCTACGTTTATCAGATCTTTGCTTGAAATAACACGATGACTATATAAATCAAGCTTCATATCCATTCGTATAGACGCTTTGAATTCTTGTTGCAGGGGTGTTTCAAATCGTCCTTTTTTTGTGGTTAATACAATAACGCCGTTGCCGGCCCTTGCTCCCCATATCGCGGAAGCGGCACCGTCCTTCAAGAGGGTCACACTCTCGATATCATTCGGACTCAAAAGATTGATATCTCCCTCATAGGGAAAGTTATCTACAATTACCAATGGTTTACTACCTCCAAGGCCTGCCTTCCGTAAGGTACTGACACCATGCATGAAAATTTTAGGTTCAATAGGTTTACCGTTGTCATTAAACGAATATTCTGAACGATCAAAATAAGTACCTGTGGTCAGGTGTTCCAACTTCGATAATACGTCAAAATTAGCAGTCCTATCCAGCAATACCTTATCAATTTTTTCATAGCTGCCCACACTTCTGGCTTTATGAAGGGAATGATATCCAGAGACAAGCACCTCATCAATCATACCCATCTTTGCCGACAAGATCATTATTTTCTTTATATCTTTAGTAGACAGTACAGTTCTTAAACTTTTATAATTAAGATGTGAGATTTCTACTTGAATTTTGTCGAGATTAGCATTTATTTTATAGGAACCTGTGCTATCTGTTTTGATAACCCGCCCATCTTTAATTACTCTAATATTTACGTCAGAAATACCTTTTCCACTTGAATCCTGTATTACACCTTGACAAATCCATGCGGTTCCCTGTTGGGCATATACCCGAAGGGGCCATGTTATCGATAATAGTAACATGGAGAAAAACAGTATATTTTTCATGTATATAAATTGTTTTTACGATTTTATAGCTATTAATTAGCTGCTCGATATAATGTAAAGGTTAGTGTATTCCATATTTTTCAATGACAGGCATATAGCCATAGGAACCAAGTTCAAATTTCCCAAGGTTGCTCGTATCAGGTAAAGCATCTTTATAGAATACAAGCATTGGGATCAAATTAATTTGAGAGTGCACTTCAAGTCCATGTGCTTCACACACCCTTTTTATTTCTTCGAAACTATGAGGATGCTCTTCCAAACTCATTTTAGGTAGATTTTCCAAATTTTTCCCTAAGAGTACTGGTGGTAATTTAAAAGTCGGATGATTGAGATAACGGAGAAATGTATTCTTATCGATGTTTTCCTCAAAATCAGAAGACAGATTAGACTTCCTAGCAATCACATAACATTCCATTGGCACCATCAAAAGCCTTGATTTTACATTAAGAAAATTATCGAGATCCTCTGCCAATTGAATTTTTAATTTCTCATCAGAAATACTATGTGCTGCCAAATTTTCATAAGTATAATAGTATTTACGCTGCACATCCAATCTAGCTTCTCTGGGATATGTTCCTAAAGGTTTAGGCAATAGCAATGCTGTCAACTCTGGTGTTAGTATTATCCGTCTATTAGGAAAGTTTGCCAATCCAACAAAGTCATCACTTTTCTTATTATAGTCAAAATATGCTATTTCAAACAATGACATGATATCCATATTTGGTATCAACCATCTTGTTATAGCCGTATCTCTCTTTAAAAGAACATTACTGATCAATCCATCTTGAAAACCTAGAATAGTACGGTATACTATGGGCCGATACTGTCGCACATCTTTAAGTGAAGAAGACAACAAAGTGGAATTATCGATAATAGCATCATCTTTTTTAATTGGTATATATGGTTCATGATAAATAATAAGGTTTGCAATCGCCTCTTCCGTGAGATATTCTGGAAGAGTAATTGACACAACTCTTCTATCTGCTATAACAATTACGTGCGGGAAGCCCAAAGTCGGAAAATAATCGCCTAAAGTACTATCAATCGCCGTTACAAAACCGGTAATATTCTTTATGGGACTTTTATTAAGACTTGTCAACACACGCTCTCTTGATTGATTGACTACTGGCAAGACTTTAATCTTTTCCTGAAATTTATTCTGTAGATGGAATAGATGAGGAAAACTATTTATACAATAAGTACACCATGTCCCCCAAAGATCTATTATAATTACCCTTTCTTTAAAATCGTCAAGGACAATATTACTTTCAGCCCCCGTCTTATCAAAAATCTTTAAACTGGTTTTAAGCAGAAGATCTGGGACAGTATCTCCAACTTTCAGTGCTTTTATCTTATTTGGCCAATCAGCCCCGCTATCCTTGCGGGGCGTCTGAGCCGATAAACTAAACATATGAAACAAACAAACCAAAATAAACAGGGCTTGTTTGTTCTTCAATGCCTTGAAAGAAAAATTAGATGATTGGAAAACTATCCATAAGTGTATGCATGCCAAAACCATGCGATAAGTAAGTTCATAATTCGCAAGGAATAAAAAGTATTTTAAAGCCCGCTGAACAACTGGATCTATTGATCCAAGCAAAGTATTGACTCGAAACACAAAAGCCTTACAGGTCGGCTTAAAACACCTTAAAACAGATTGTTCAGATTCTACTCCATAAGTCAATCTAGACTCTCCCCCCTCCTGAAAAGCTTCCTTTTGTTGTGTGGGGCTTGTGCAATCGTTTAGTTGTCCTTGTGTATA
>NZ_DKSP01000218.1:0-37673 GCF_002472745.1 Sphingobacterium sp. UBA7253
CCACCATGTTTTTCCGAACGTGGATGGATTAATGCATAATATTGAGATTGTCACCAAGCATCTTAGTAAGAAAGTTAAAGTCGCTGAAGGAAAAAGAATCAGCGATCATGTATTGACAATTGTTCCTACAAAAGATGGGAAATTATATATAAAAGATAGTCAGGATAATTATTGGCGCATGTTTATCCTCATAGAGGATACTAAAAGCTATGATATTGTAGAGACTGAGGTACAGGCAGCTGAGGGTGGTCGCGCTTTTGGTTTGTTTCAAAAGCAGCTCTCGGATTTAGATGCTTCATCGATCGTTGAGGTACTTCCTAACTTTCATAATATAGAGTTTAGACTCGAAAATCTTCGAAAAGCAATCGCTAAAGATGTCTGTCAACGCGTAGCGTCGGTGAAAGACAAATTGGATTTTATCTTTAGTCGTGAAGATCGAATGAAAACCATTCTTGAACTTGGTAGTAAGGGTGAGCTTCCGCTGCGTATTACACATAATGATACAAAGTTTAATAATGTGCTCTTAGATCGCCACGATAAGATGCAATGTGTCATCGATTTAGATACTGTCATGCCGGGTTATGTGGCATATGATTTTGGGGATGCTATTCGGACGATTATTAACCCCGTTGCCGAGGATGAGAAGGATGTTTCGAAAATTCTGCTAAATCTTGCTTTATATAAGGCATATGCCGAAGGTTATTTGGAGGAAGCTAATGACTTCTTGACAACTTTGGAGAAAGAAACATTAGTAGATGGAGCCTTCTTATTGCCATATATGCAAGGAGTACGTTTCTTAACGGACTATTTGGAAGGAGATCATTACTACAAGACTAAATATGAGGACCATAATCTGGTGCGTACAAATACGCAACTGAAATTGGTTGAAGAGATGGAAAAGAATGAAGCATTTATGCGGAAGGTAGTTTTTGATTGCATTTAACAATTTTATACCTTTAATCATATTGAGAAGCTTCCATCGCGTAGATGAAGCTTCTTTTTTCTGTAAAAAAAAATATTCGAATGAAAAAACTAACCATTTTGCCTATCGCAGCGGAGCTGGCCAATACACTAGATTATCATACTTTGTCGAAGCTCTTGAGCAATCTTGAATCGCATTCTTTGGAGTTTAATAATTGGAGCGAATCTTTCCCGTATAAACCTGAGGTACAATTTAAGATTGGCTACACCCGGGAGTATCTAGTGTTGCAGTACGATGTCGTCGAAGAACAACTTCGGGGTAATTATTCCGATACAAATCAAAATGTATGGGAAGATAGTTGTGTGGAGTTCTTTATTTCATTTGATGGACGCAAACATTATTATAACCTTGAATTTAATCTAATTGGAACGGGCTTGATCGGTTATGGCCCTGCCGAAAAGGCGAGTCGAAATCGGTTGGATAGTACAACGATAGAACAGGTGCGTACTTACTCTTTAATTGAGCGTAATGGTTCAGATAAGAGATGGAGTATGATTGAGGTAATTCCATTTGCTGTATTTCAGTTTGACGATCTTGTAGAGCTGAAGGGTAAACTGATACATGGGAATTTTTATAAATGTGGTGATCATCTCAAACAACCACATTTTATATCTTGGAATAAAATAGAAAACCCAACTCCTAACTTCCATCTCCCCGAGTTTTTTGGAGAAATGGTCTTTGGTTAGGAGTTGAGTAAAAAAGTTGATGCTTATTGGTAAACAGATTCTTTTTTGAATTTCTTTGCCAATAAAGCATATACTAATACACGGTATTTATTTTTATTGGATTTGCCAATAGCGGTAATCACTTCCTCTAGTGCCTTGTCTAAATCGGGCCCATCTTTTAGGCCTAATTTTTTGATCAAAAAATTTTGTTTGACACGGTTCAGTTCTTCGGGATCTGATGCAGCGACGGTTTCGGAGTCTGCATTGTAAATGGAAGGTCCTATTCCTTTTGTTACTTTTGCAATAAATGCTTCATCTAATGATAAGCCTAGCTTTTTTGATTCTGCAACATATGCAGCAATTTTTTCATCTAATTTGCTCATAATTATGTAAGTGATTTAATTGTAGTTAGTTAAGTTAGGTAAAAAAGTCGATAAACAAAATTATTCTTTGGGTTAGGATAAAGATTGTTACATTTGTACCCTTGATAAGTGCTGTTAACTAAAATGTGGAAAATTTCAACTAATTATTCTTCGTAATTGTTGTAAGTTACATTTTTATAAGTTATCTTTGCACCTCAATAATTGAATATACGTAATCATAATAATAATGAAAAAAGATTTGCATCCTTCAAATTACAGATTAGTTGTATTTAAAGATATGTCAAATGACTATGCTTTTATTACAAAATCTTGTGTTGATACTAAAGAAACTATCACATGGGAAGATGGTAATGAGTATCCAGTTGTAAAACTAGAGATCTCTCATACATCACACCCTTTCTATACAGGTAAAATGAAATTGGTTGATACTGCTGGTCGTATCGACAAATTCCGTAACCGTTACAACAAAAAATAATTGTAGCAGATCTGTATATTACAATATTAAGAACTCGATAAATATAATTTGTCGAGTTTTTTTTGTTATTTTTAATTTGTGAAAATCTTCTTTACAGATTGCTTTGATTCGATCCAATTGTTGGATAAGCTTAGCTCCCCATTAACTACTTTTGATAGAAAGAGTCTTTATCCATTTACTTTCGTGAAATCTTGCTTGGACCTTCGGGTTGGTATACTGACTTTACGGGAGAAATGGCTAAAATTAGCTTTAGCATTTGATGTACACTATATTGCCGCTCATTCGAACGAGGAGGGGATTATTTGGTTGTCTGAGAACGTTATCCCGTCAGTAGTATTATTGCAGGCTATACAGCGCTTGGGTGTAGGAGAGGTTCTTGTACAGCGCGGATACGTTATCGCTTGTTGTTATGCGCGTATGGGCTCTTATCGTGTACAAGAGATTGATACGTCAGTGGATCTACTAAAGGGGGTAGAAGATCTGTTTTTGCTTACAGGAGCTGAAATAACACGTGATTTCAATCTTCTGGTACAAGATGTTCAGTCGTCCAGTATATCTGTGACGAATCAATTGTTAGGAAATGACCTTTATGTAGGCGCTCGTGTTAGCGTGGAATGTGCTACGATCAATACTCTACAAGGCCCCATATATATCGATGAAGATGTTACAATTATGGAGGGAGCGCATTTGCGTGGTCCATTATACCTTGGTAAGGGTGCCGTTGTGAAAATGGGCGCCACGATTTATGGCAATGTTTCGATAGGCAAGCAGAGTGTCATTGGGGGAGAGATCGGAAATTCGGTCATTGGTGATTTTTCGGCCAAGGGGCATCATGGTTATCTAGGGTGTTCAGTGATAGGGGATTGGTGTAACTTAGGGGCTGGTACCTCTAACTCCAATTTGAAGAATAACTTAAAGACCGTTTCAATTTACGATTATGCATTGGATGGTGTTCGGGATACAGGTCTGTTAAAATGCGGGGCCTTTATTGGAGACTATACACGCCTTGGTATCAATTCGGCTTTAAATACAGGGACGGTAATTGGAATTGCAAGCATGCTAGCAGATACAAGTTTTTATGCTAAATTTGTACCGTCATTTGCTTGGGTGTTCGACGGAGGTGTGCAAACTTATGAATTTGATAAGTTTATGGCATATTTGGAGACGCTGTATGCGTCAAAAGGGGAAGAGCTCACGGAGCAGATTAAAGATAAATTGAATCAACTTAACAAAAAATATAATTAAATCGTAAAATCATGCGTAAAAAAATCGTAGCTGGTAATTGGAAAATGAATTTAGACTATCAATCAGGATTGAGCTTGTTTTCTGAAATTATCAATATGGCCAAAGATGAAGTGATTGGAAACCAAGAATTGGTTGTTTGTAGCCCATTTATTCATTTGTCAAGCCTTGGGCAATTGTCGAAAAATGTTGCAAATGTAAATATCGGTGCACAGAATATTCACCAAGCTGAGTCCGGAGCCTATACAGGTGAGATTTCGGCTTCACAAGTGAAATCAGTAGGTGCTTCACATGTTATTTTGGGGCACTCTGAAAGACGTGCTTATTTTGGTGAGACTGATGCATTGTTGGCATCTAAAGTGGATATTGCATTAAAACATGATTTAACACCAATATTCTGTATTGGAGAAACAAGAGAAGAACGCGAATCTGGGGCTTTCTTTGATGTGATCAAAACACAATTGACAGATGGATTGTTCCACTTGTCTAAAGAAGCTTTTGCATCTGTAGTATTGGCATATGAACCAGTTTGGGCAATTGGTACTGGCTTGACAGCTAGCCCAGAGCAAGCACAGGAGGTTCATAAATTTATCCGCGAGGTGCTAGCTGATCAATATGGTCACGAGATTGCTGATAATACAAGTATTCTATATGGAGGGTCTTGTAATCCAGGTAATGCAAAAGATTTGTTTGCTCAAGCCGACATTGATGGTGGTTTGATAGGAGGGGCTTCTTTAAAATCGAGAGATTTTATTGATATCGCTAAAGTATTTAACGGCTAATTTTTAGAAATGAAATACGTAGAGGTTATCTTTCAAATGCGATCAGGTGAAGAATGGCAGAAGGATTTGTTGATATCTGATTTGGCTGATATTGGCTTTGATACTTTTGAGGATACCGAATCTGGATTTGCAGCTTATATTTCAGCTGCAAATCTTGACTTGCAAGCATTAGAAACTTTGATGCTTCAACCTTATGAAGGCCTAGAGGTCGATTATAAGATACAGGAAATAGAAAACCAGAATTGGAATAAATTGTGGGAAAGTAATTTCAACCCAATTGAGGTGGGGGGGCAATGCTATGTGCGTGCAACTTTTCATGAGGCAAAACCTGAGTTTCCCTATGAAATCATTATAGATCCGAAGATGTCTTTTGGCACTGGCCATCATCAAACAACTTCGATGATGCTTCAGTATATCTTGGAGAATGATTTTAATGGCAAGCAGGTTTTAGACATGGGCTGCGGTACAGGGATTCTAGCCATTTTGGCATCAAAAAAACGTGCGAATACTGTGTTGGCTGTGGATTATGATGAAATATGTGTCGAAAGTGTGATCGAAAATAGAGTGCTCAATCATGTTGAGCATATTGAGACGCTCTGTGGATCTTATGAAGTGTTAACAGGTCGGGGCTTTGATGTGATTTTGGCAAATATTAATCGTAACATTCTTTTAGAACAATTACCTCAGTATGCATCGAGCATTCGTACAGGGGGTGAGCTGTACCTAAGTGGTTTCTATGAGCAGGAAGATTTAGCAATCTTAAGCGATGCGGCGACGTCATTAGGTTTTGAGTTTATCTCCAATAAAGTTTTAAATAATTGGTGTGCAGCCAAGTTTGTGAAGCGATAATTTAGCTATGCGGATTCATTTTATAGCAATAGGTGGTAGTGTGATGCATAACCTTGCTATTTCATTGGCAAAACAAGGGCATCAAGTGACAGGTTCTGACGATCAGATCGTAGAACCTTCCCGTTCTCATTTGATTGAAGCAGGCTTGCTTCCTAATCAATTGGGCTGGTTTGAGGAAAAAGTTACGGAGGATATTGATGCTGTGATCTTGGGTGCTCATGCCCAGGTAGATAATCCTGAATTAAGGCGGGCGCAGGAATTAGGTCTTAAAATTTATTCTTTTCCAGAATTTATACAAGAGCTTTCGCAGGATAAAATCCGGGTGGTTATTGCTGGAAGTTACGGTAAGACGACCATAACGAGCATGGTGATGCATGTTATGCGATTTCTAGGAAAAGAATTTGACTATTTGGTAGGGGCTCAATTAAGAGGCTTTGATAAGTTGGTCGATATTACTAAGCATAATAAGATTATTATTATCGAAGGAGATGAATATGTTTCATCCAAGATTGATCCGAAGTCTAAGTTTTTGTATTATAAACCGAATATAGCCTTAATTTCGGGTATTGTATGGAATGAGTTTAACTCGAAAATATCACAAGAGGAATATATTAAACAATTTGAAGATTTTATTGACTCAATTCCGCCAAAAGGTACCTTAATTTATAATAAGGAAGATGTTGTGTTACAGAAGGTTCTCCAAGATACGAAAGATTGTAAGATCAATAGACATGGCTATAAGATTCCTGATTATACAATTAATAAGGGGGTAACCTATATCAATACACCGGATGGAGATGTTCCTTTGCAAGTGTTTGGTAAGCACAACCTATCTAATATTGCTGGAGCCTATACGATCTGCGAATGGTTGGGGATCAAAAAGAAAGAGTTCTTTGAGGCTATAAAAAGTTTTAATACTTCGATTCGTTATTTGGAGTTTGTTGCAAGCTCGGAAGGATCGGTAGTTTATCAGGATTATGCTTGTAATGCGGATAAAGTGAAGTCAAGTATTCACGCCGTGAAAGAGCAATTTCCTAATCAGAAATTGGTCACAATTATCGAATTAAACTCGTATGATAGTTTAGATTCTTCCTTTTTGTTACAATATGCAAACTCGATGAAAGAGTCGGATGTATCTGTGGTCTACGTGAATATAAATTCTTGTAAAGAACTTAATAAAGATATCGAAAGTGTCCCAAATAATATTAAGGATAATTTTAATAATCCTGATTTAGAGGTTGTTGTAAGTTTAGACGGACTCTATTCATTTTTAGATGGTGTCAAATCAAAGGGCTACAATTTACTTCTTATGAGTTTAAATAATTATAATGGGGTTAATTTGTCCGTGCTGGCTGATCGGTTTTTTAGAGATTTTTAGAGAAAAAATTATAATTTAATGTAAATTAAATTGTAATTTATTATTTTTGTTTAAAATATCTACCAGATGAATGCATTAGGAAAAAAAATCAGATTACTTAGACACCAAAAGGGGTGGAGTCAAGAGGATGTTGCAAAACGATTGGATATCTCAATCCCAGCATTTTCTAAAATTGAAACAGGGATTACAGATGTGAATTTGTCTCGCCTGAATCAAATCTCAAAATTATTCAATTTGACAGTTGTTCAACTTTTATCTACTTCTGATTCTGAAGAAGACAAAGAGTATGTAAATGAGGTGAATGCTTTGACGCAAAAATTACAACAACGCGATAGCGAAGTAATTGAATTGCAGAAAAAGGTTATTGATCTTTATGAGCAATTGCACAAAAGATAAGGCATATTAAAATTGTTACCGAAAAGGCAATCCAAAGGGTTGCCTTTTTTTGTTTATGCAACTTTATTTTGGTCAAAAGTGATTTTGTTTTTGTTTCTTTGTAAGTATTTTATCAAAAAAATAAAGGTTGATTATTTATGGGGAGATTAAACGGGGATATTACGACTAGCCCGTCGACTGATTTTTTTAAGTCAAATGTATTGGGACAGCGTTCAGGGCTCTTTGTCCTTTTCTTTACTGAAATGTGGGAACGTTTTTCGTTCTACGGGATGCGTGTACTCTTAATGCAGTTTTTAACTGCTGCAGTTATTCAAGGTAGTCCTTTCTCGGGATGGTCCTGGACTGCACAACAAGCTGGAGCACTTTATGGTACCTATGCCATGATGCTCTATTTAACTCCTATTATAGGAGGGATTATAGCGGATAAATATATTGGATCACGTAAAGCTGTGATCATCGGTTCGGCGATTATGACGCTTGGCCATGCTGCCATGGCCTTTGATACTTCGATTATGTTTTTCCTTGGTTTAGTGTGTCTAGTTATCGGAACGGGTTTCTTCAAGCCTAACATGCCATCTATCTTAGGTGAGATGTATAAAGATCTGCCAGAAAAAAAGGACGGCGCTTATACCATATTTTATATGGGGGTCAATGCCGGCGCTTTCTTTGGTATGATGCTATGTGGATATATTGCCGAAACTTATGGCTGGCATTGGGGATTCGGTTTGGCTGGTATCTTTATGCTTTTGGGAACACTGCAGTTTGTTTTTGCAAAACCACTCATGGGAAATCTTGGTGTTTTAAATAAGTCCACCTCTGGGGAGCATAAAGTTATCGCTGAGGATACGGATACAAGGAATCCATTTACCATACGGGATTATGTATTGATCGCGATAGTTTCTATTATTGGTTTTGTATACGCTTTTAATGACCCTTTATCGAAGAATGGTATTGTTGATGTATTTTCTCGTTTGGATACGCCATTTCTAAGAGGGCAGTATATAATGGTCATTGTGGCGTTGATTCTTTTCATATATCTTATTGTTACACGGATTATGCGTTATGATAAGGTTGTAAGGGATCGGATGTTCGCAGTTGTGCTGTTGGCTTTTTTCTTGGTCTTCTTTTTTATGAGCTTTGAGCAGGGGGCAACTTCATTAGTTCTTGTGGCTAGAGATAATATTGACAGATCACTTACTGGTGCTGCATTAACAACCTTTAATGTGGTAAATGGTTTATTGACGATTGTACCGCTTTCGATTATTTCTTGGGTTCTGATTAAATTGGCAAAAGTAACCTGGAACAAAATTGCCATTTCAAATATCGTATTATTTATCTGTTTTGGGTTGATTTGGGGAGCAGTAATCTGGATGTTGTACAATGAGTTCAATAAAGAAGCATCAGAAATCAAAGTTTCTTGGTTCTCTATCTTAAACTCATTTTTTATTATTGCACTTGCCTCTTCGGTATCCAAAATTTGGGAGTCGAAGTATAATCCATCAGCAGCCTTTAAATATGGCTTTGGTCTGATTTTGGTTGCGATAGGATTTTTCATTATTGGATTAGGATCAATAGGAATAAGCCAGGGTGCTAAAATCTCGATGGTATTTTTGGTGCTGACCTATTTGTTCCATACATTGGGTGAATTATTTATTTCACCTGTAGGCCTCTCTTATGTATCGAAATTGGTGCCGGCTCGCATGCTCGCATTTATGTTTGGAATCTGGTATTTGGCGATTGCTATTGCACAGAAGGTTGCAGCGGTATTGGGGGGACAAGTGGAGACCATTCAAGAGGAACACTCCTTGAGTTACTTCTTCTTCTTATTTACAGCAATTCCTGCCTTAGCAGGCCTGTTAGTAATGCTGTTTAATCCATTGATTAAACGATTGATGCACGGAATTAAATAACAAATATATAAGCTTCTTTTACGAAAGAAGCTTTTTTGATTAATATAAATTAGTATGGAGGTTAGTACAAGGGAATCGCTAGAAGAGATTCAAAATTTTGACGGAAAGTACCCAAAGCAAATCTGGAGTTTGTTTTTTTCCGAGATGTGGGAAAGATTCTGTTTCTATGGTATGCGCGGTATGTTGGTGTTCTTTATGATCACACAATTAAACTTTGCTGAAAAGGATGCCAATTTACAATATGGAGCGACACAGGCATTTGTTTATGCGTTTACATTCATAGGTGGGCTGTTTGCAGACAAAATTCTTGGTTTTAGAAAATCTTTATTTTGGGGTGGCTTATTGATGATCGTAGGGAGCTTATTTCTTGCTGCAGATCCGCATAAGTATTTCTTTTTTGGTTTATCATTTATCATAATAGGTACCGGTTTTTTTAAACCCAACATATCGACGATGGTAGGCGAGCTGTATAAAAAAGGTGATGTTCGTCGTGATGGTGGTTTTTCGTTGTTTTATGCGGGAATAAATTTAGGTGCATTCTTAGGCGGATATATCTGTGTTGCGATCGGTAAAGGATATATGCTGACGTCAATTATTTCTGAGGGACATCGTTGGAATGTTGCTTTTGGCTTGGCGGCGGTAGGAATGTTGGTTAGTTTAGTGAATTTTCACTTTACCAAAAGGCATTTAGGACCAATAGGACTTCAACCAGGGGATCCTGAGGCCATAGTAAAGACGAAGGCATTACCAAAATGGGTAGAATATGCTGTATATATTGCCACGTTGATTTTTATCCCTATTATTCAGATCATGGTGTCAAAAACGCAGTATACAGACTATTTTATGTACACAATTGGCCCATTGACGCTGTTGTATCTTTTCTATGAAATGTCTAAAGTGACTGCTGAAGAGCGGAAGAAATTAATTGCTGCCCTGGTGTTTATTCTTTTCTCGATTATCTTTTGGGGAATATATGAGCAAAGTGGCGGTTCCTTAAGCATCTTTGCTGCTAAGCATTTGAATGATTCTTTATTGGGCGTTATGACGCTCGATCCAAATGGTGTTAACAATTCAGGTGGAGCGTTATTTATTATTGCATTAGCACCTCTTTTTGGCCTTTTTTGGATTTGGCTGGGCAAGCGTAAACTTGAGCCAAATACCATTATTAAGTTTGGTCTTGGTTTTGTTTTCTTGGGATTAGGTTATTATGTTCTATTTGCTACGCGTTTATTCGCTCACGATGGTATGACCTCATTGGATGTCTTTACCCTTGCGCTGCTTGTTATTACCGTTGGGGAGCTTTGTCTATCACCAATTGGTCTTTCCATTATGACGAAATTGTCTCCGGCGAGATTGCAAGGTATCATGATGGGAATGTGGTTCTTGGCGAGTGCTTACGGTCAGTATGTAGCAGGTTTGATCGGTGCTAGTATGGCCGAAGCTAAGGAAGAAAGTTCATTGGCGGATAAACTGGTGACTTATACAGAGAGTTATAAACAATTAGGCTTATATTCTTTGATTGCTGGTGTGGTGCTTATAGCCTTGTCGCCTGTTGTGCGTAAATTGATGGGTAACGTGAAATAAGCGGTAATAATTTTGACACAGTAAAGTTATTCTTTCAATATAAAAAAAGCTTGATTTAATAATCAAGCTTTTTTTATATCAATAAATCCATTTGAATTTATAATCTTTTTCTGGAACCTTCATCCGATCAGCCAGTCTAGCCAAACGATCGGGTAGTTTTAGTAGATAATCTCTCGCTTTCTCACCTTTATCATTCAGGCCAGTAACTTGATCTATTTTCCACTCACTATTCAGCTCTTTCAAGATATCCACGTAGTCCAAAGCAGTATATACTCCCAATCGTTGGGCCGCGTCCGAGAAATGTGCAAATGCTTCTCCTTGGGGCTCGCCTGCTTCTCTTAAGAACTGGGCTGGCATAACGATTTTTTTACGCATCATATCCTCAAATGCAATCATGACTTCACTCGGGTCTACTGTGATTGCTTTTGAAATAAAAGACATATAGGCTTTGGCATGGCGTGCTTCATCAGATGCGATGACACCACACATTTTTGCCAAAAGTTTATCTCCGCTTTTTTTAGAAAGCCCAGATACACGACGGTGGGAAACGTTGGTTGCCAATTCCTGAAATGAAGTATAAATAAAATTCCGGTAAGGGTCTGCACCAGTACCGATATCAAAACCGTCTTGAATAAGATATTGTGTAGACATTTCAAATTGGCGCATGTCTATTCTGCCTGACAAATAAAGGTATTTGTTCAACAGGTCACCGTGGCGGTTTTCTTCAGCTGTCCAAGCGCGTACCCATTTCATCCATCCACCCTGTTCGTTTTTGTCAACATCTTCTACCATGGTCAACCATGATTCGTACGTTGGAAGGGCCTCTTCGGTGATGGTGTCACCAACTAATACTGCGACTAAATCATAAGAGAGTTCTTTTGCACTTTCCTGCAACTCTTTTACTTCCTCAAAAAAAGTGTCCCTGGAAGAATCTGGAAGAAAATCGGCAGGTTGCCACATGTCTTCAACAGGCTTCAGGTATTCGCTCATCTCATTGAGCATGAACGGTTCCAAATAGGCCATCACTTCTTTACGTGAGCCTTCTGGTAAATTTAGAGGTAATTCTTGCATATCATTACAAAGGTAACTAAATAGCATCAATAAATTATAAAAGCGAACTATAATTGTTTAAAATGCCAAAAATTACTTTTTTGGCTGAGGATACCTTGGAAAACCGACATTGATAATGACATAAAAAACAGATTGGTCAGCCTGTATTCGATAAAATACTATTAACTTTGTATAAATTATTTAGACGACGTTGGAAAAATTTAATATAGATAAAATACGTGCCGATTTTCCGATTCTGAAGAGAGAGGTCAATGGTAAACCATTGGTTTATTTGGATAACGGCGCGACAACACAGAAGCCGAGTTCTGTTATCAATTCGATTGTACATTATTATACAGATATGAATAGTAATGTGCATCGGGGCGTACATTATCTTAGTCAGATATCGACGGACGCTTTTGAGGTGACTCGGAAAAAAGTTCAGGCTTTCATCAATGCTGCTGAAGATAAGGAAATCATTATCACCAAAGGAACAACAGATGGAATAAATCTGATTGCAACTTGTTATGGCAGAGCTTTTATCCACGAAGGTGATGAGATTATTATCTCAGCGATGGAACACCATTCTAATATTGTGCCTTGGCAGATGCTTTGTGATGAAAAGGGCTGTAAAATTCGGGTTATTCCGATGAATGATAAAGGTGAGCTCGATATGGATGCCTATAGCAATTTGTTTAATGAGAAAACCAAATTAGTTGCTGTAACCTATGTTTCAAACTCCCTCGGGACAATCAATCCTGTGAGCGAGATGATTTCAATTGCTCACCGACATGGTGCAGTTGTATTAGTTGATGCTGCACAAGCGGTTCAACATATACAGATTGATGTTCAAAAGCTTGATGTAGATTTTCTGGTATTCTCCGGGCATAAAATGTACGGCCCTACTGGAGTTGGGGTGTTATACGGTAAAGAGGACTTATTGAACGCGATGCCGCCTTATCAAGGTGGTGGAGATATGATTAAAGAGGTTACTTTTGAAAAAACGACCTATAACGAACTGCCCTTTAAATTTGAGGCGGGTACGCCCAATATTGAGGCCGGTATCTGTCTGAACGAGGCTATCGATTATATCAATTCAATAGGTCTGGAAAATATCGAGGCCTACGAGCACGATTTGTTGCAGTACGCTACGGAGAAGTTGGCTGAAATTCCAGGTATGCGGTTTTTTGGAACGGCCGAGAAGAAATGTTCCGTTATTTCATTTGTAATCGACGGCACGCATCCTTATGACGTTGGTGTGATCTTGGATAAATTAGGAATCGCTGTGCGTACAGGCCACCATTGTGCCCAACCTGTCATGGATAGGTTTGGCATCCCGGGAACTATTCGTGCTTCTTTAGCCGTATATAATACAAAAGAGGAAATAGATATTTTGGTCGCTGGTATCCAACGCGCGGTCAATATGTTGGTTTAATAAAAAATAGGTATGACCATTAATGAAATACAGGATGAATTAATTGAGGATTTTGCTTTCTTTACGGATTGGATGGAAAAATATGAGTACATCATCCAGCTGGGAAAAGAAGTGCCTCTAATTGATGAACAATACAAAACAGATGAATATATCATCAAAGGATGTCAGTCCAAAGTATGGCTTTTCCCGGAAATAAAAGATGGAAAAGTGTATTTTACGGCAGATAGCGATGCGATTATCACAAAAGGCTTGGTGAGCTTAATGGTCAAAGTGCTATCTGGACATAGCGCCAAGGAGATCGTTGATGCCGATTTATATTTTGTAGATAAAATAGGGTTAAAAGAACATTTGTCACCGACAAGGGCAAATGGCTTGCTATCCATGATTAAACAGATGAAATTGTACGCATTGGCCTTGCAAGTGAAAGCTTAAAAGGGGATTATTTATCCCCTTTTCTTAATACTATTTTACATAGCTCTTATCCTCAGCTTGAGGTTCCTCTTGAAATTATCCTATGAGCTCCTCGATAATGATTTTTTTCATTTTCATGAGCGCTTCATTCGCCTCCGGTCGCTGTAGTAATGTTGCAATTTGTTCGGGTACGATCTGCCAGCTTACGCCGAATTCGTCTTTACACCAGCCACACATGCTCTCTTTACCTTTTTTCGTGATATTATTCCAGAAATAATCAATTTCCTGCTGATCTTTACAGAGGATGGTGAGTGAAATACCTTCGTTAAACGTGAAAGTTTGAGGAACTCCGCTATCCATTGCCATGAGCGTAAAATCCCGGACTAAAAATTGGGTATGTTGGATTGATCCGATATATTCACCTGCTGTGTATTTCATGATCCCATTGCTTCGAAAATCATGAAATAATTCTGCATAAAATGCTAAAGCCTGTTCACAATTTCCCTGTTGCTCTCCGCAATACATTAAGGTTGGTACAATTGCCTGTTGGTTGGTGTCGCTTAGTTTACCGAGGTATAATTGCCAATTGACACCAAACTTGTCGGCCAGCCAGCCGTAGTAAGGGCTCCAAGGGTAGGAGTTTAGTGGCATTAAGGTATTGCCGCCCACAGAAAGTGAATTCCAGATACGATCAATTTCCTCTTTGCTTTCGCAAATGGCCATAAATGATATGGAGGGGTTGGGTTTGAATATGGGACCTCCATTTATTCCAATAAATTTTACACCGTTTAGGACAGCTTCAATAACGATGGGAGAGCTATTACTAATATGGCTTTCGGGGAAGATGCGACAGTAAAGATCAAAAGCTTCCTGCGCGTTTTGATCGAACCAAATGGATGGGATAATTGAATTATTCATCATTTTCTTTTTGTTTTAGCATTCACCTATTTGTATTTGTCGTTTAAGCCCTTTTTAGCGAGGACCAACGGCTTAATTTTTTCAAGACGGGATTGTTTCGTTTTTTCTTGCTTGGCCTCATCGATGTACTCGATGTATTCTTTCTGTTTTCCTGGTGTTAAAGCCCGGAAACTTTCCTCGAAGGTCGGATCTGCCTGTAGCGCTTCTAATAATAGACCAGTGGGGGGCTTCGTTGGAGATTTCGTTGGTTTGAGCTCTTTTCCCTCGTCAATGGTTTGGATGGATTCTTGGATATAGGCGGCTATTTTTTCGACATCCATATCCATAACGTTTTCAAAGCGCCATTGTCGTAATGCTTTCGTTTTTCCTTCGGAGGCACTGATGAGATGTTTATCCGGATCGGCTAAGAATACACCATTATAAAACCAAAGGGAAAAGAAATTTTTAAAGCCGCCCCAACCGATGACATTTTTTCCTTTATGAGTATAGATGTAACTCCCCCATTTGAATTCCTTTTTTAAGGAAGTTCGCAGGATGATTTGCTGCATGAGTTCTTCGGCCTCCTGCCAGTTCCCTCGGCTTTGGTACCAATTAGGGCCTTGTTTGTCTTTAAGCTTATCAATATTAAAATTGACAATATCGGTAATTATTGGTATTGGAATCGGTTGATCTAAAGGGATTTGTATCGCACCTTTTGTGGTTTTAAAATTTTTGAGTTCTGTAGCGAAGTGCGCAATAGCAGCTGGTCCTGGATAGAGGCCCAAATGGTTTTTGTTCATCGCAAAATGGATGATATTACCCTTGTATCTGAAGGTCGGCATTTGATAGGAGATCGTTTCATCTGCAGAAGGAGGGACTAGGCCAGCAATAAGCTGTCTCACCTTGATCAGATATTCTTTTTTTTCCTCTTCAAATTGATTGATATATTCGTCTATTGTTGCGATGCTCGTTGCCATAATTTGTGCTATTCTTTGATTCTCGTATACTTATTCTCAATAAACTGTATCGTTTCGGACATAAGCTGATGGAGTATCTCTATATTGATGTCGCTTAATTTCTTGATGTATATGCAAGCTTTGCCTATTTTGAATTTCCCTAGCTGATCGACCAAATGTCGGTGCTCATCGGCACCGGTAAATACATAAAGGGAGATTGCTGATTTTCGGGGACTAAATCCGATCAAAGGAGCATAGCCTTCATGCCCACTTGCATAGGTATAATGATAGTTTCCAAATCCGATGATAGTTGGTCCGTACATTTTAGCCGGCTCACCCGTTGTGGTTTCCATAAGTTGTATCAGTGTTGCACTATCGATTTGTTTTTGTGGGTCGTCAACTGTTTTTATAAAGTCTTGGACAGATGCTTCGGTATATGCCGTTTTATTTTTTGCCATGTATTAGTTGAAGTCTTTTGCCGGATATTCGGATAACTTTAATTGAATATCTTTAATTGAATATATTGTGTTTGAAGTAATTCGATGAGCAGCTATTTTTAGATAGCACTATTTTTGGAACATAAAATCGAAAGCTCCAGTTCTCAGATTGATATCGTATTCTAGATAGGCTTTCATACACGCTAAAAAGTTGGCCCAACCTTCTGTTTGTCGCATCATAATCAGAATTCCATCTGCATCGTTGTTCATTTCGTGTTCTGTAATCTTTATGACCGTCGCGCTTTCTCCGAATGTGGATAGTGTGATTTCTACCAGTTGATTGGGAAGTCCCCCGCTCCAGTCAAAAGAGATATAAGAATTGGGGCTGATGGTTTTTCCTGTCACGGGAAAACTGTCGGGAAATTCTGGAAATGTCCATTCTACCGTTTTATCTGTCTCTAGACGTCCAGTTGAAGATTTTATAAAATAGTGATTCATTCTATTAGGATCTACAATAGCCTCAAAAACTTCGTTGATTGGTCTCTGAATTTGGATGCTGGCTTTGGCGGTTAGTTTTTCCATATTAATTTAAAGTTTTAGACAAATATTCAATAAATACAGATAGCTTGTATCTGATTATGTTAAAAATATTTAAAAGATCTTTTGGTGACCATGGAGCAATCTATTGCTTAGATCACTGTTTATTTATTTTAAGATGTATATACGATATAAACATCCTATTAAAGAATAGGTTTTCTTTTTTGGGACTCGGATCAATATTTCCCCTAAAACGAACGAATTGTACACTTATAAAATGTAGTTTTAGATTATTTTTGATTATAGTTAAAATCGATCCTATATTCCTTCCATTAGGTCGCCAGGAACGATAATTCAATAAATTTAGAAAGGGTGTCTGTCTGAAATCTTTCAGGTTGGATTTGCCATCTTCATAAAACCAAAGTTATGTTTAAAATCAAGTGTTTTTTTCTTTTTATACTTTCTTCGGGAATATTGTTTTCGAGCGCACAGATTAAAAATGTAAATGAGGGCAATGAGGCTTCAAATATGTTTAATGATGCGACAGCACGTGATAAAAATGCGATTGTTGAAGCAGAAACTGGTTGGTGGAAACAAGCTGCATTAACTCGTGAACAACGCCTAGAAAAATGGAAGGTAGCCTCATTTGGGATGTTTGTTCATTGGGGTGTTTATTCTCAATATGGAAATATTTGGAAGGGGAGGCCGGGAGGGGGCTATGCGGAGCATCTGATGCGTGTGATGAAAATCCCACGTACTGAATACCTTGATTCTGCACGTAGATTTAATCCTTTAAAGTTTGATGCAGAGGAATGGGTATTGTTGGCAAAAAATGCAGGGATGAGATATTTTATCATCACGGCTAAGCATCATGATGGCTTTGCGATGTACCCTTCCGCATTTTCAAGTGATTATTCATTGTCAAGCACCGCATTTAAAAGGGACCCATTGGCGGAATTAGCAGTAGCCTGCCATAAACATGGGCTTTTGTTTGGATTCTATTACTCGCATGCTTTTGATTGGGAGCATCCGGATGCTCCGGGCAATGACTGGGATTACAGTAATCCAGGTGGGGATAAATTGTTGGGTGGTACAAATTGGTTTGACAAACATCCCGAATGGTTGACAAAGGCCAGGCATTATGTGGATCAAAAGGCGATTCCACAGATTGAGGAGCTTATTCAGCGCTATCATCCGGATTTGTTGTGGTTTGATACACCTCATAAGTTGCCGCTATCTGAAAACCTGAGAATTTTAAAAGCTATTCGAACAGCAGATCCGAATATCATAGTCAATGGTCGATTGGCCCGTACAGAGGAAAAGAATTATGGCGATTATCTGAATACGGCAGATCGACCTGAGGAGTATTATCCAGTTGCTTCTGGCGCTTATTGGGAGGCCATACCAACTACAAATGAATCTTATGGCTATTCGTCGACCGATAAGAGCCATAAACCGACCGCTCATTTTATCAAACTCTTAGCGAAGGCTAGGGCCATGGGTGGGAATATTCTAATGAATATTGGCCCAAAAGGTGACGGAAGCATCGACAGTGCTGACGTCGCAATTTTAAAGAGGTTAGGTCACTGGATGCGGGGGAGTAGTGAAAGTGTCATTGCTGTTGGACCATCTCGTTTACCTCGTCAGCCCTGGGGAGTCATTACACAGCGTAAAAATACCCTGTATTTACACGTTTTCGAACGTCCTCTACGGAATGATCTTATTGTCGGCGGACTGATTGCTAAGGTTAATTCTGTTTCGTTACTGTCGGGAGAAACGATCAGAAAATACAGATCCGAAAAAGATGGACTGCATATTCCTATAGATCAAATTACGTCTCAGGAGGATGACCTGGTTGTGGTGGTGCAATTGAAGGATACGATAACGAATCCAATAAATCCTGATTTAATGTATGTGGATCATAATATCAATAAAAACCGGCTACTGACCTTTTATGCAAAACAGATAGGTAGTCCGATGAAGTTTGGAGATGGTAAAAGGAATCGCTACTATGTGACGGGGTGGACTAGTTTAAATCAGGGTTTGAGATGGGAAACGAATGTGTTAAATGGCGGACGCTTCAAGGTGGCTATCCGGTATGTGAAAGATGTTGCAGGTACGGGAGGGAAGCTCGGCTTAAATTTAGGGGGGAAGAATACGGATTTTACAATAGATCCGTCGTCTGCTGTCAGTTTGCATGACAATCAACTTGAATTGGGTACGGTGCTATTACCAAAGGGCAAGCAAGTGATTGAATTACGTGCCCATACTATAGCGGGGGGCGAAATGGTGAAGTTTTTGGAAGTCATATTACTGCCCGAATAATTTGTATTGAGATCGGTGAGCATCTGTCGATCCTTTGTTTAAATCTATCTCGGTTTAATTTCCTCTAAGTCTCGCATACCAACTTATACCTAATAACAATTTTCAATCAATTTTTAGACAGTGATTGCTCAGTGATTATTCAGTCTATACTGAACTATCACTGAGCAATCACTGAACGAGCACTGAACAAGCACTGTAATAAAAGCGAATTTCGTCCCTACTTGATCCTAATTTGTGCAGCTAAAAATTAAAAAAGAAAAGGACTACGCTTAGATAACAAAACGATCGTTATTGTGGGGTAATAGAACATTTTGGGATGTAGATTAACATGTTCCGATCAAACCCTGTCTACACTTCTTTCGGGTTCAAATACCGATAAAGCAAAAAAAGCTAATCGTAAGATTAGCTTTTTTTTTGTGATCCCGCTGGGATTCGAACCCAGGACCCATACATTAAAAGTGTATTGCTCTACCAGCTGAGCTACGGAATCCTTTCTGTTTTTGAAAGTGATGCAAAGGTAGAAAAATAAGTTATTTGCGCAAAATGTTTTTGTCTTTTTTATTGATTAAAGTTGTAACTATTTAAAAATTACCGAATTATTTTTTATTAAAAAAGTCTTTTAGAAGCTTGTGGATAGGATTGATTTGTATGGAGGCTGTTTTTTGGAACGAGGAGGTGTATTTTTAATGCAGGATAACCATAAAAAAAGTCAGCTAACTGCTGACTTTTTTATTTTTTAGGGTTGTATTGCTAACATTATTCAGTTACCACACCCATTTTGCTAAACTTATCAATTCTTTCAGTAACTAATGTATCGCTATCTTTAGCCGTCAATTCAGCAAGATCTTTCAACAGCTGGCTTTTTAGATTAGCCGCTGCTGCCGCGGGATCTTGGTGAGCACCACCTAGCGGTTCAGGGATAATACCATCAATCAAGCCGTTGCCCAACATGTCTTCTGAAGTCAATTTTAATGCCTCAGCGGCTTTTTCTTTATGATCCCAGCTTCTCCATAGGATAGAAGAACAAGATTCAGGCGATATGACCGAATACCAGGTATGTTCCATCATGTAGACTCTGTTTCCAACGCCAATACCCAAAGCTCCACCTGAAGCTCCTTCACCAATAACAACGCAAATGATTGGAACTTTCAATACAGCCATCTCCATGAGGTTGCGTGCAATCGCTTCACCCTGTCCGCGTTCTTCAGCTTCAAGTCCTGGATAAGCACCCATCGTATCAATTAAAGTGATCACAGGTTTATTGAACTTTTCAGCCATTTTCATTAAACGTAGGGCCTTTCGGTAGCCTTCAGGATTGGCCATTCCAAAGTTGTGGTATTGACGCTCTTTGGTGTTTTTACCTTTTTGATGACCGATGATCATAACGGCATTACCATCAATAGAAGCCATACCACCGACAATCGCTTTATCATCCTTAACGGTTCTGTCACCATGCAACTCGATAAATTCGTCGCAGATAGCTTCTATATAATCATAAGTCTGAGGGCGATCCGGATGGCGTGACATTTGAACGTTCTGCCAGCCTGTTAAATTGCCGTATATTTCTTTTTCAGTAGAAGCAAGCTTTTCTTCAAGCTCACGAACGGTTGCGCTCATGTCAACTTGAGTTTTTTCGGCAACTTGAGTTACCTTTTCAATTTGCAATTGCAAGTCTGCAATTGGCTTTTCAAAATCAAACGTGGTTTTCATATATCTATTTTATGAAAATATTCAGAGGGCTAATTTAGCGCATTTTTTCTGAAATTAAAATTAGGGAGGATAATATCATTGGAATTCCTTTGTTACATTTGCGTTATAATCGTACTGGTGGCTTAGTTTTTGATTGTAGGCCTGTGAAAAATGTTGACTTATGCTGAAAAAATATTTTTACTTTCTTTTGTTACTGATCTTACCTACACTTGTTCGATCAGAAAGTTATCCTGAGGTTTTATTTGACAATAGTGTTATCAACGGGAGTTATGCTAAGAGTATCGCTCATTATACTGGTGAATCATGGATCCAAAATGTGAGCTATAGCCTACCGGTTTCCGATAGTTTGTTTTTTACGCCAGGCAATTCGCTTTCTTTGCGGTACGTTTCTTCTCCTAATGGTAAATGGGAGGCAAGTATTTTAAACGATAAACAGAAATTTCCCTATTTAATTGCTAAGGATGATCAGCTAACTTTTAAGCTTTTTATTCAAAGCAATACTGAAAAGGGACAATTGCCAAAAGTCACCTTACAGCAAAATGATACAAGGACAAATGCTGTGGATATCGCAAATTATATCGATGATTTTGCTTATGATACCTGGCTTAATGTTTCCATTCCAGTCGCCAAATGTGTAGGAATTTCATTAGGGAAGCCTGTTTCGGCTTTAATTCTTGAACAGAATGGAACTGCACTGCAGACAAATCAATTATTTATCGATCAAATAGAGTTTTTGCCCAAAAACTATCCAAAGGTAAGACTGTCATCAGCAGCTATCTTATCTAAGATCAGTTCCGTGGATAAACAAGTCGAGTTGGTCTGGCAATTGCCGCTAACACCAAGTATTCGCTACGTGAAAATCTATCGTTCGGAAGATAAACTCAATTTTCAGCCGATAGCAATTTTACCCATCTATGTACAGAAGTCGCTAGATAGGGTAAATGAATATAACAAATCTTATTATTATAAGATCGCTTGGGTAGACTATAATTATGTTGAATCTCCTTTTTCTGAGGTTAGGGAGGTACAGACAAAAAAAGGTACGGATACGGAGATGTTGAATTTTATCCGGAATGCTCATGTGAATTATTTTATAGACAACTATGATGTGAATAGTGGTATGTTTCTGCCTGATCGAGGCAATAGGCAGGCTATTGTATCTACAAATGAAACTGGCTATGCGATCTTGGGCCTACTTGTGGCAGGAGAGAATAACTTGATCTCGCGACAAGCTCTTTTAGTCAGGTTAACACGGATTGTAAAATTTTTGAGCAGTGCACAACAACATCAAGGGGTCTTTACAGCGCTTTACGATGGCCGGTCGGGGGTGCCTTATTATCGCGATTCAATTCCAACGTACGATTTGCGCGGAACCTCCCATATCATGGAATCGCTTTTAATCGCCCGG
Organism: Sphingobacterium sp. UBA7253; assembly: GCF_002472745.1. NCBI lineage: Bacteria > Pseudomonadati > Bacteroidota > Sphingobacteriia > Sphingobacteriales > Sphingobacteriaceae > Sphingobacterium > Sphingobacterium sp. UBA7253. The sequence goes on from NZ_DKSP01000218.1 coordinate 21,813, forward strand.
CAATATTTTTCTAAAGAAGATCCCGAGGAACAGACGTTGAGAAATAATATTACGAAGCTCTGGGAACGCATAAATTGGAACTATTTTACCGACGCACAGAATCCTGATGTACTCTGGAATAAGTGGTCGCCTGTAGACAGTACAGCTAGATCGAGGCCTTTGGGGGGATTTAACGAGAGTTTGGGTACCTATTTACTAGCGATGTCTTCACCTACCCACCCTTTAGCTATTTCAGCTTATATCAATGGATTTGCAACCAAACATCAAGGCAACGAATTGTATTTTGGGGATGACTCCAGTGATTTGGCTCCTGAACTCAAAATGAAATTAAATGATTCTTTGGCGCTTTCAATAAGTGCAAACCCTTTAATTGGCGATAGGGGAAATGCCGGAATTTCGATCTACTCCGACGACAAAGTTATTTTTGCCAAGAGTATTGCAGGCGGCAGTTTAAATGAATCATTGATGTCTGTCTATCGTCCCTTTTTGATTATGGATCCTAAAGGGAAAGTAGATGACTTTGTAGATTACAAAAAATATTTATCGAATTATATTCTTGCCTATAAACGGAGAGATAATGAAATGAGTATAGGGACACGATTTACCGATATTTGGGGAGTGGAAAATGTGGAAGATACCTATCAGGGGTATTTGGTGAATCCTGCAATAGCTATTGCAGCTTACCCATTTGAAAAGGAGATTGGTCTAAAAGCATTACGTAAATTTTACGAAGAATACGCTGATGTGTTATTTACACAATATGGTTTCAGAAGCTGGATTGATATTAAAAACAACGATGTTTCTGAAAGTTATCGTGCGAGGAATCAGGCAACGATTGCTGTGATGATCGAGAATGCAAATTCAGGCATGATTTGGAAATTGTATGAAAATATTCCTGAGGTAAAAAAGACTTTAGAAAAAGTATATACCAAGAAATAGATTTGTTACGTTAGATATGACGTAGAAGGGATGTCATATTGGACTTTTTTCGCTATATTTACTTGCTTAAATCGATATTAAATACGTTAGAAACGACATGCTTAGAAAAATTAATTTGGGAATTTTAACCTTATGTGCAAGTTTATCGTTATTTTCCTGTAAACAACAAGCTATTGTAGTCAATCCAGGTGCAGTTGTAACAAAAGATGGAACTGATGATGGTTTGAAAAATGTGAAGAAGGATTTTAATGACGCGAAAAGAACTGATGAAGGGATTAAGTTTAGTATATCGTCTGATTTATTGTTTCCAACAAACTCTTCTTACCTATCTGAGAAGGCAAAAACTGAAGTTAGTAAATTGGCGTTGATCTTGAAGGAAAGTAATAATAAGATCAAAGTTGATGGGTATACTGATGCTACGGGTACTGTTGAGTATAATCAGTGGCTTTCCGATAAAAGAGCGGCGTCTGTTAAGAAGTTCTTGGTAGATTCAGGGGTTGCTGAATCACGCATTACGGCAAAAGGTTTCGGTCAGTCAAATCCAGTTGGAGATAATAAAAGTCCGGAAGGACGTCAAAAAAATAGAAGAGTGGAAGTTACTATTTTAGATAAAAAATAGTTTATCAGACCAATTCTTAATATAAAAAAAGCGAGATATTTAAGATATCTCGCTTTTTTTATGCAGTTATATGGCGGTTTTACACCGCTGTATATGGTCTCCCGAAACAAGGTGTTTTAAAACAGGAGACATCGGAATGGGGCCTGTTCTGCAGAAATTGTTTTCGATAAAATCCGGGCCTAAGACAAATAGCGTTGAAAAAGATGAATTTAGAGGAAGAAAATAATAGACAGAAGCCAATTTTTCGGGAAGCCATGTGGTTTTGGTTTGAGTTAGGTTGGATAAGTTTTGGTGGAACAACCGGCCATGTGACCATTATGCACGATTTTTTGGTCGAAAAGAAAAGATGGGTAAGTAACAGGAAGTTTTTTCAGGCACTTAATGCATGTATGTTGTTGCCGGGACCGGAAGCGCATCAATTGACGATTTATTTAGGATGGAAGTTGCACGGCATAAAAGGTGCTGTGTTGGCCGGGGTATTTTTTATTGTTCCCTCACTTCTTATTATATGCGGACTCAGTACACTATATGCGCACTATGGCAACACCGCATTGTTTATTGCTTTATTTTCGGGTTTAAAACCTGCAGTTCTTGCGATCATTATATTTGCAACCTTTCGGGTGGGGCAGAAATCTCTTGTCAGTACATGGCATTATTTGGTAGCATTGGCCGCTTTTCTTCTATCGTATTTTGCTGGGGTTCCAATGCCCTGGATTATTATGGGTGTGATCGCTGTTGGTCTATTACTATATGCAATCTTGTCAAAAACTTCCAAAATTGATGCTAATCGTGAAAATGAAGACAAGCAGTTCGAATCTACTTATTATGTCAATACGCTCGAAACACTTCCTTCGGTATCCTACCGTCGTATTTCTCTTCAGGTGTTGCTGTTTTTCTTACTATGGTTGATTCCGTTGAGCATTTTGCTGTTTTTTACCATCGACACGGAATTTTGGAAGACACTTTCTTTTTTATTTACAAAGTCTGCGTATTTGACGATTGGAGGTTCTTATACAGTCATTCCCTATGTTGCAGCTCTTGTGACAGAGAAATTGTTTTGGCTTTCGAAGAGCCAGATGATAGATGGATTTGCTCTTGCAGAGACGACCCCGGGGCCTTTAGTGGTTGTTTTGGCCTATGTTGGTTTTATGGCTGGCTTCAATCATTTTCATCAGTCCTATTCCATGGCCGCAATAGGTTTGATCACTACAGCATATTTTACCTTTTTGCCAAACTTTGCCTTGATTTTTGTTGGGGCACCACTGATTGAACGGACCCAAAAAAATACATGTATACAATTTATCCTATCTTTAGTGACTGCATCCGTAGTTGGTGTAATCGTTAATTTAGCCTGTTATTTAGGTATAGGGATTCTATTTCCAAGTGGTGTCAGTTCTTGGTATGCCATTGAGCCGATGGCTCTGGTTTGGGTGCTATTTTCACTTTTTCTTTTATTCAAGTATAAAATAGGCATGTTGAAACTTATATTGTTGAGTTTGGCCTACGGCTTTCTCTTATTTTTATGGCGATAAAATAAAATGTCCATTGGCTGATGAGCTTCGCAAGCAAGTTTATTAAAGATTGAAGGGCGTTTTGTGAATTTGATAGGGCCATTCGAGGTAATATACGCGCATAAACAAGAAAAGCCCATCGTTAGATGAGCTTTCTTGTACCTAGGGCGGGAATCGAACCCGCACTCCCTTAACGGGAACAGGATTTTAAGTCCTGCGTGTCTACCAGTTCCACCACCTAGGCAGGTGAGCGAAAAACGAGATTCGAACTCGCGACCCCAACCTTGGCAAGGTTGTGCTCTACCAGCTGAGCTATTTTCGCATTGGAATTTTATTTCAATTTTTAAAAGAACCTTGCGTTCCTTTTTGGTGATGCAAATATAGAGCGAAAATTCAATATTGCAAAATATTTATTTACTTTCTTTCTGTGTTTTTTATAACTCCTTTGAATTCAGTGTAGAAAAAATTAAATCACTTTCAAATCCGCGGGATAGTGCAAACTGATAAACTTTGTTTTTAACTGCATAGTGGTTCTTACCACTAATTTCACGGAGTTTTTTGTCAATGATATGATTTAAGATTTGTTCATATTCATCTGGATCGATTTGCTTAAATGCAATTTTTATCAATTGTTCGGATACCCTTTTTGCTTTGAGTGCCTGCTTGATTTTTACTTTACCCCAGCCTTTCATGCGGAGTTTTCCGTTACAGTAGGCAATAGCAAAGCGTTCTTCATTTAAAAAATTATCGCTGATCAAATTGGCCAATACATTTTCGACTTCTACTTCATTCAGTCCCCAGCTGTAGAGCTTATCGCGTACTTCTTGCTGTGCGCGTTCTTGATAGACGCAATAGCTTTCCGCTTTCAACTGCGCCTGATGCTGCGTTAATATCTTCTTGTTTCTTTTTTCTTCGTCAAACATATTGTCAAAATTTCAAAAATAATATGAAATAACTAAAAAAATGTTCAGTTTTGACACAATCAAAATATATCAGGAGAATGTACAAAATATCGGAAATCGCCCAGATTTTACATCCCAATCGCACATTTATCACGGATCCCAATTCTTTTGTCCAGCATTTATTTTATGACAGCCGTAAAATTGCTCAGGCGGACAACGGGATTTTTTTTGCACTTCAGAAGAACAGAGATGGTCATCGGTATATCCGGGAAGCCTACGAAAAAGGAGTTCGTAATTTTGTGCTTCAGGCCGATGAGGGACAGGAAATGGAGCTTTTGGAAGCTAATATTCTTTGGGTAGCGGATAGTTTAGTTGCTATGCAGGAGCTGGCAACTTTTCATCGTCAGAAATTTGATTCTCCTGTCATTGGAATTACTGGGAGCAATGGCAAAACGATTGTAAAAGAGTGGCTTTTCCAGCTTATGTCTCCTGAATATAAGATTTACCGAAGTCCTAAGAGCTATAATTCTCAACTTGGTGTGGCGTTGTCCTTGTGGGGGTTATCCGATCAGTATAATCTTGCGCTAATCGAAGCGGGGATTTCAGAAAAGGGGGAAATGCTGCGCCTTGAGCAGATGATAAAACCAACTATAGGACTATTGACCAACATCGGTGTTGCCCATAAAGCTGGTTTTAAATCTAAGGAGGAAAAGATTTATGAAAAGCTCGAGCTTTTTAAAAATGTTGAAACCATGATTTTTCCAAACAGTTACCTCGAAAATATTCAATTGCCTTATAGGCCACGAAAATTTTCTTGGGGGCTTGATGAGGGCCTTTCTTTGGAAGTGTATTCCATCAAACAGGTTAACGACCGATTTACTATGGTCACGTTCTATTATACCGGTCGCACCTTTGCTGTTGAAGTGCCGTTTGTGGATAAAGGAAATGTTGAGAACGCGATAAATTGTGTAGCGGTGATGCTACGTTTTGGTTATGAAAATGAAGTGATCGCATCGAGGATTAAAGAGTTGCAGCCAGTGGCGATGCGTCTTGAGTTAAAAAAAGGAAAAAAGAATAGCTCAATTATCGATGACTCGTATAGTAATGATCTAGATGCGCTGCAGATAGCCCTGGAGTTTTTAAATCAGCAAGGACAGCATCCGTTCAAGATGTTGATATTGTCGGATATCCCTGGTGTCCATATCGAAGATGAAAAAAGTTTGTCCAAGCTGAAACGTTTGCTTCGTGAGTATCGTTTGGATAAATTGATATTGATAGGTGAAGTGTTGCCTAAAGTGGCAGCACAATTTGAAGTGCCTTCTATTTCATATAGCGATACAACTGCTTTCTTGGCCGATATTAGGTCGCTTTCTTTTGAAAATGCCACGGTATTATTGAAAGGAGGACGTGAGTTTCATTTTGAACGTATCAGTCAGCTTTTAGTTGCAAAATCGCATGATACCGTGCTTGAAATCAATTTGAATGCACTCGAGAATAATTTGAACGTATATCGACAGCTCCTGCCGAAACAAGTGAAACTGATGACCATGGTCAAAGCTTTTTCTTATGGTAGTGGAAGCTTCGAGATCGCAAATCTTTTGCAATTCAATCGGGTGGATTATCTGACGGTTGCTTTTGCGGATGAGGGAGTTGATTTGCGTGGTGCAGGCATAAAATTACCTATTGTAGTGATGAGTCCTGATGAAAGTTCTTTTGAGTCCATTGTTCAGTATAACCTTGAACCGGAAATTTATAGCTTTAGAATATTGTTCTCCTTTTTGAATTTTCTGAAAACGAAACAAATAGCTTCTTTTCCGATTCATATTAAGATAGATACAGGTATGCATCGGTTGGGTTTTATGCCTGACGAGGTCGATCGTTTAATAGCTGTGTTAGGTGCGGAAGCGGTTTTAGAGGTTAAATCTGCATTTTCCCACTTAGCGTCTGCAGGTAATGAAAAGGATCGGGAATTTACACAGCGACAAATTGATCTGCTGGATGAGTTTACAAAGCGTCTCGAAAGTGGTATAGGATATTCTTTTCTACGTCATATTGCAGCAACATCGGGTATTGAATTGTGGCCGAATGCGTATTTTGATATGGTGAGGTTGGGGATAGGTCTCTATGGTATCGATATTGAGCGCCATGATTTACCCATTAGGGAGGCGAGTACCTTGAAAACGAATGTGACACAAATTAAATACCTCCCAGCAGGTGAAACCGTAGGTTATAATAGGCACGGCGTCCTGTATAGAGACAGTAAGATTGCGACAATTAAAATTGGTTATGCAGACGGTTACGATAGGCGTTTTGGTAACGGTGTCGGTAAAATGTTGATAAACGGTTTTTTAGTCCCTACTATAGGTGATATATGTATGGATATGTGTATGTTGGACGTAACGGATGTGGAAGTTGGAGAGGAAGATGAAGTTATCGTTTACCCTGATATAAAGTCAGCGGCGAAGACTATAGGGACGATTCCCTATGAACTGCTGACGAGTATTTCCCAACGCGTAAAAAGAGTATATTTTTATGAATAATAAAGGATATTCTGCATTTTTGAATAATATTTGATTTTCAATTCATGTTTAGCAAATTAATCAGAGGATTTATTAATTATTTGATACGAGGTGTCCTGGTAGTGGTTCCTCTAGCTGGTGCAATTTTTTTAATAGTTTGGATTGTTGCATCAGTTGATTCGGCATTGAATCTAACTGAACATTTTTTGGAGGATGATAGGGGGCACCCCTTGTATATTCCAGGAATAGGTATTCTGACCGTTATTTTGGTATTGGTTCTGGCGGGGCTTATTTTTACAAATTTTGTGACAGACCCCATTAAAGTGTGGATTAATCATCAGATCCAGCGGATTCCACTTTTAAATACATTATATTCTTCGATTAAAGATTTTACGGAGGCCTTTGTTGGTGATGCAAAGAAATTTAATGAACCTGTCCTGGTGACGGTGAATGAGTTTGGTCTGAAAAAGATAGGTTTCTTAACGCAGCATGATTTAAAAAGCATTGGGCTTGAAGAAGAAGTTATGGTGTATTTTCCATATTCCTACTCTTTTGCAGGGCAGGTTGTCATTATCAGTGCAGATAAGGTGAAAAAATTAGATATGTCTCCAACAGATGCCATGAAACTCGTTGTTTCCGGTGGTGTGAGCGGGATAGCCCATTAGTCGGCTTTCATATCGCTTAAGTAAAAATGCTGGAAGTCGTTGTATGATTTCCAGCATTTTTATTTTTGCCTATTGTGTCTTTCAACGTGTGCGACTTTTTCAATTTATACGTCCACGTTGTTATCGGTTCAGGATATTGTTATTGATTTTTTTTCTGTCCTAAAGTCGGATTTACTGGTGGGATTGGAATATAGCCGTCATCGCCAGGTACTTTTGGAAATTCGTGATTTTCCCATTTTTCGCGCGCTATTTTTAAAGTTTCAATGTCTGAAGCGACGAAGTTCCAGTCGATATATCGTTGTTCAGGAAAAGGTTCACCACCAAAAATGTAAACTGAAGTACCCGCCTTCATTTCGAATTCACATAGTTTTGCATCCTTGGCAACTAAAATCTGTTTTGGACCGAATTCCTGGCCTTCCGCATGAACAGTTCCATGAAGGATATATAATCCACTTTCGCCATATAGGTAATCGCCCAGTTTGATGGTCGCATCTTGTTCTGCTTTGATTTCAATAAGATATAATGGACTATATACCGGAACCTCGGAACGATGGTTTTTAATTTCACCTGCAATTAAACGATAAGATACACCCTCTTCGGTCCAATGTGGAAGCTGTGGTTCTTCTATGTGAACAAAATTAGGTTCCATTTTTTCGAGTTCTTTTGGTAGGGCCACCCAAATCTGCAGCCCATGTAGGTCGTGCGGGGTAGATCTCAGCTGTTCGGGAGTTCTTTCGGAATGTGTGACACCCTTACCTGCCGTCATCCAATTGACTGCTCCAGGTTTGATCTCCACGGCATTTCCTAAGCTGTCACGGTGCATAATGCTACCTTCGAATAGATAAGTCAATGTGGATAACCCGATATGCGGATGTGGAGCAATATCCATAAAGTGCGGTTCGGCAATGTTATCAGGTCCCATGTGGTCGATAAAAATAAAAGGGCCGACCATACGTTTCTGCCTGAAAGGAAGAAGTCGCCCAACTAAGAAATTGCCTATGTCAGCGGCTCTTTCTTCAATAACTATTGCAATATTTGACATAATGTTTCCTTATTTTTGTGTTTCTAATCTACAGCAATTTAAGAAATGTCGAGTATAATCAATCGTTTTTTGGGTAAAAAGAGTGTAAGAAATGAAGAGCTTTTAGCACTGGCGGATAGGTTGTCTTTTAGGAACAGTCAGCTGGACAGTTTTTTGATAGGGCATTTTATACAACGTGACAAAATAGATTCAGCGGACTATTTTGCTTTTCAAGAGCAGTTGCTTAAGCTTCATGTTGACCGATTTGAGGCTATGCAGGTGGAGCTTAACTTGTTGAACCAATATTTGCAGTTGGCTGAGCGTTTTCTTCCAGCAGGTTTTTCAGTCAAATGGGAAAATAAGCTACAGTTTCAGGATGAAATTATGTTGCCGTCGCTTATTCTTTTTCCTGTGGTACAGCATGCTGTTGAAAATGGTTATAATACGATGTCTTCTCATCCAGTTCGGATCCGGTTATCGGGCTCATCCAAACTGATTATGCTGGAAGTTAGCTATCGCGTGAACCATTACCTGGAAAGTCAGTTTAGTAGCACATTGATACGTGATTTTCGATACCGATTGGACTATCTTTTTCCGGAAAAACATAATTTGCTGATGAATAGCAACAGCAATACTTCTCGAATAACTTTAACTATCCAACTTTAGATGATATTGAAGTGTTTTAATGCATTCCAGATACCATTTTCATCAACGCTGTCTGTTATATAATCTGCAATTTCTTTTACCTCGGGATTTGCATTACCCATAGCAATTCCAATATGGGTGTGCGCTAGCATTGTAATATCATTTCCGCCGTCGCCAAATGACATGGTTTCTTCCAAGCTGAAGTTGAAATGATCTAAAAAAACATCTATTCCAATTTTTTTGCTTTGCCCCATCGGATTGACATCAGCAAAAACGGGCGTCCATCTCGACGCAACTGAATTTGGCATCACATTTTCCATAAATTCAGCTTCTTCTTCAGGATTGATGAAAACATTGACCTGCATAACTGAGTCAAGATCAAAATCCTTTTCGTAATCCCGAACTGGTGGGGTGGGGACATTGACCTGCTGGTACATTTGGAATACCTCCGGTGTAACCTGGTTCAAGGAAATTTCTTTTTCAGACATGAATGAAAAAGTCAGGTCTTCACGCTTTTTAGCATAATCCAATAAGGAGCGAATGTCTTTTTGAGGAATGTTATTTTTATAAATTACGTCCTGTTCCTTCGTGACGCAATACCCGCCATTGAAGGTGATATATCCATCAAAATCGAGGTAACGAATATGCCCCAGCTGATTGTAGGATCTTCCTGTTGAAACAAATACCTTGATGTTTTTTTCTTTTAATAATTGAAATGCTTGTTGAGTAGATTCGGGAACTTGATGTGTTTTGAAACTTAGCAAAGTTCCATCGATGTCAAAAAAGATAGCTTTAATCATGGATTTTTGGGTCAAAATCAAATATACTAAATACTTGGGATAGTGTAACTATTACAATATTAAATTTGAGGTGTTTTATCGCCCATAGGCTTATCTCGTTTTTAATTGTATTGAGGATAAGTATGCCCAAATGGAAAACAGTCGGTCTGTAGATGCTAAGTTGCGGTTTTAGATGAGAATTTTTACCACACTGGGGAGAGAGCAATAAATATCAACCGCATAATTAGAAGGAAATAAAATCGGAGATACAAGGGGATTAATAGGGAGATTATAGGGGTTCATCCGAATGAGGTCCGAATGAGGTCCCTATAAAGTCCCTATGAAGTACGTGTTAAAAAAACTGGTAATTTGAAGTTGGTATACTGTTAGATCTTTTGATATACATGATAAAAAAGAGCTCGAGGGCTTGATGATTTGGCCTGATATTGACTTTTTCGATGCAAATAAAAAGAGAAAGATAAAGGAGTTTATGATACTGTTTCTTGTTAAAGCGAAACAACTGCAAGATATCGTGTAACGCCAGATTTTCTTTAGTGGATTTTCGCAAAAATCTGACACAATCTTCTCTAATAATTTCGTAAATTTCAAGTTCAAAAAAATGTAAATTGTCTTGCATTTAATGTATTGTATTAAAGAGGGTTAGAATTTTATGTATATTATTTTCGATACGGAAACGACGGGTTTGCCTAAGCGTTGGGACGCACCAATTACCGATACGGACAATTGGCCTCGCTGTATTCAATTGGCTTGGCAGATCCATGATGAGATGGGAAATTTGGTCGAACATCACGATTTCTTGATTAAGCCAGATGGATTTGATATACCCTATGACTCTGAAAAAATACACGGCATATCGACTGCATTGGCCGAAGAACAGGGATTGCCGCTTCAGGAGGTCCTAGAGAAATTTAATGTGGCATTGAATAAAGCCAAGTTTGTTGTTGGACAAAATATTGGTTTTGATTTGAATATCATGGGCTGTGAATTTTACCGTTATGGTGTTGCGTCCAATATGGCTAATATGCCTGTATTGGATACCTGTACGGAAGTAACAGCTGAACTGCTGAAAATTCCAGGCGGTCGCGGTGGGCGTTTTAAATTACCCAATTTGACCGAGCTGCATTCTTATTTATTCGGGGTGCCGTTTGCTGAGGCACATAATGCAACAGCCGACGTTGAGGCGACAACACGTTGTTTTCTGGAGCTTGTCAGAAGAGAGGTATTCACTGCCGAAGAACTTCAGGTCGATACGGGCTACTTTGTCGATTTTAAAACCAACAACCCGGGGCCTATACCCACTGTTGGACTGAAACATATCAACCTAAAAGCAGCTTCTGATGAAATTAGAAAACGGTCTCAGCCAGATGAAGTCAAGGTTGTCGTTGATGCGGACGCGTTAGCAGCTTTAAAGGATGCCAAATTTGCCCATTTACATAACCACTCTCAGTTTTCGATCCTGCAGTCGACGATGTCGTACGATAAGTTAGTTTCGGCAGCGGTCAAGGATAATATGCCTGCTGTTGCGTTAACGGATCACGGAAATATGATGGGGGCTTTTGAGTTTGTTTCTCGTGTTATAGGCCATAATAAAGAAGTTGAAGCACAAAATGCGGAGGCAGTTGAGAATGGAGAGGAGCCTACTGGTCAGCTTTTAAAGCCAATTGTTGGTTGTGAGTTTTTTGTTTGTGAAAACCACAAAGATAAGTCCAGGAAGGATAATGGTTATCAGATTGTGTTATTGGCGAAAAATAAACGCGGGTACCATAATCTGGCTAAACTGGCTTCTTTTGCTTATACGTCTGGGTTCTATTATGTTCCGCGGATTGATAAAGATCTTATTCTTCAATACAAGGAAGATGTTATTGCGCTGTCAGGTAACTTACAGGGGGAGGTGCCGAATAAAATACTGAATATTGGTGAGAGCCAGGCCGAAGAAGCTTTGCTGTGGTGGAAAGAACAATTTGGGGATGATTTTTACCTGGAATTGATGCGTCATGGTCAGGAAGATGAGGATCGTGTGAACCAAACGTTGCTGAAGTTTTCCCGTAAATATGAGGTTAAAGTTGTTGCGACCAATAATACATATTATGAGAAGAAAGGCGATGCGCATGCACATGATATTTTGCTGTGTGTGAAAGATGGTGAGAAGCTCTCAACGCCTAAAGGTAGGGGACGAGGGTTTCGTTTTGGTTTACCGAATCAGGAGTATTATTTCAAGTCTTCAGACGAAATGAAGACTTTGTTTAATGATCTGCCTGAAGCGATTCTAAATATTCAGGAGATTGTCGATAAGGTAGAGATATTTAAGTTAAACCGCGATGTCCTTTTGCCTAAATTTGATATACCCGAAGAATTTCAGGTGGAAGCCGATCTTGAAGATGGTGGAAAACGTGGTGAAAATAAATACCTGGCCCATCTTTGTTATGTGGGGGCGGAGAAACGCTATGAAGAAATTACGACTGATATTCGGGAGCGCCTAGACTTTGAGTTGGCTACCATCGAGAAAACGGGGTATCCGGGTTACTTTTTGATTGTTCAAGATTTTATTGCGGCAGCCCGAGATATGGGAGTTTCCGTGGGGCCAGGACGGGGATCTGCTGCTGGTTCGGCGGTAGCCTATTGTTTGGGAATTACCAATATCGATCCGATTAAATATGACTTGCTTTTTGAGCGTTTCTTGAATCCCGACCGTGTGTCAATGCCGGATATCGATATCGATTTTGATGACGAGGGGCGTGGTCGTGTCATGCAATATGTAATCAATAAATATGGCGCTAGTCAGGTTGCCCAGATTATTACCTATGGTACAATGGCAGCGAAGTCATCCATCAAAGATACAGCGCGTGTATTGGACTTACCTTTGGGTGATGCCAATGAGATTGCCAAGCTGATTCCGAATCTTAAATTATCCAAGATTTTTACTTTAGATGATGCCGGCTTAAAGGAAAAGCTGAGAACTGAGGAAATTGAAGCTGTTAATCGGTTGAAATCTATTGCTGATGGTGCTGGATTGGAGGCTGAAACGATCAGACAGGCCCGGGTTTTGGAGGGTTCTGTCCGAAATACAGGTATCCATGCCTGTGGTGTTATTATTACGCCAGACGATATTACTAATTTCGTTCCTGTTTCTTTGGCAAAAGACTCGGATCTTTATGTGACGCAGTTCGATAACCACGTTGTTGAAAGTGCCGGTTTGCTGAAAATGGACTTTTTGGGTTTAAAGACACTTACACTGATTAAAGATACAGTCGAAAATGTCAAATTAAGCCATGGTATCGTGCTGGATCCGGATCAATTTCCGATCGACGATGAGCTTACTTATGAGCTCTTTCAACGTGGAGAGACCATCGGGGTGTTTCAGTATGAATCTCCTGGAATGCAGAAATACATGCGGGACCTTAAGCCGACGGTATTTGCCGATTTGATTGCGATGAATGCACTTTATCGCCCGGGTCCAATAGAGTATATTCCAAGTTTTATTAAGCGTAAGCATGGTATAGATCCTATTGTTTACGATTTGGATGCCTGTGAGGAATATTTGAAAGAAACGTATGGAATTACGGTATACCAGGAGCAGGTAATGCTTTTGTCTCAAAAGTTAGCTGGATTTTCGAAAGGTGATGCCGACGTTTTGCGTAAGGCTATGGGTAAGAAGCAAAAGGCGGTACTGGATAAGATGAAGCCTAAGTTTGTTTCACAGGCAGAGGAGAAAGGACATAATGCAAAAGTTTTGGAGAAGATCTGGACCGACTGGGAAGCTTTTGCAAGTTATGCATTTAATAAATCCCATTCTACCTGTTATGCTTGGGTTGCTTATCAAACAGCCTATTTGAAAGCGCATTTTCCAGCGGAATATATGGCTGCGGTACTTTCTAACAATATGAATGACATCAAGCAGGTGACGTTCTTTATGGAGGAATGTAAGCGTATGGGACTAGAGGTGCTTGGTCCTGATGTGAATGAATCCTATTATAAGTTTACGGTAAATGAGTCTGGAGCTATTCGTTTTGGGATAGGTGCAGTTAAAGGTGTCGGGGCAGGAGCAGTAGATGCTATCGTGCAAACTCGACAATCAGGATTGTATAAATCTGTTTTCGATATGGCCAAACGGATTGATCTTCGTGCGGTCAACAAGAAAGCTTTCGAGAGTCTGGCTTATGCTGGTGGTTTTGATAGTTTCGATAATACGCATCGTGCACAGTATTTTCATTCGGATGAAAGTTCTACAGGAATGGAAAAGGCGATACGATTCGGCCAGCGTTTTAAAGAAAATGAAAGTTCGGCCCAGGCGAGCTTGTTTGGTGTAGGTGGTGCTGCAGAATTGCCGGAACCTGTTTTGGCACCCTGTCCGCAATGGGGATTGATTGAAAAGCTTAAATATGAAAAAGATGTTATCGGTATTTATTTGACCAGTCACCCCTTAGATACATACCGCTTTGAGATAGAACATTTTTGTCAGAATTCGGTTTCGGATTTGGCATTGATCAACAAAGTTAAGGCGGCAGAGGTCGATGAAGAGACTTTGCTTGAGTTTAATCGAATCAAGAATAAAGAATTGGTGATCGGTGGTATTATCGCATCGGCAAACCATCGATTAACGAAGACTGGTAAACCTTTTGCGTCGTTTATCATAGAAGATTATAGTGATTCTTATGATATGGCAGTTTTTGGCGAAGAGTACGTCAAGTTAAAGGGCTATTTGCAAGAAGGCTATTTTGTACAATTGCGGGGTTTGGTACAGGAGCGTTTCAGGCAGGTTGGAAATTGGGGCTTTGAGCTGCGCAGTGTACAGTTACTTTCGGATCTTCGTGAGAAGATGGCGAAGAGTTTTACGATCAATATTCCTTTACCTAAGTTGAATGAAGCATTTCTTGACGGAATCAAAGATATACTGGCGCAAAATGAGATTGAGGGGGTTGTGCCAAATTGTCAATTAAAGTTTAAAATTTGGGATCCCCAAGATGAAATATCTGTCGAAATGCCAGCTAAAAGTCTGAAAATAAACCTAACAAATGAATTTTTGGACTGTATAGATAAGTTTGAAGGGATAAATTACCGATTGAATTAGTTTGGATTGGAATTTGTGTAATTAAGATTACAAATACATTGGTAGTTGTTACTATCTTTGTTTATTGATTTTAGCAATTAAATAGTATTAAAGATATAACTTCGGTTTATAAAATTAAAAGATTATGGCATTAGAAATTACAGATAGCAACTTTGAAGAAGTTGTCTTAAAAGCAGACAAACCAGTATTAATTGATTTTTGGGCAGAATGGTGTGGTCCTTGCCGTATGGTAGGTCCTGTGGTTGAAGAACTGGCTAAGGATTATGAAGGTAAAGCTGTTGTAGGAAAAGTAAATGTGGATGAAAATCCAGAGATTTCTGTTCGTTATGGCATTCGTAATATTCCAGCTTTATTGTTCTTTAAAAATGGAGAAATTGTTGATAAACAAATTGGAGCTGTTCCAAAATCAGTATTGAACGAGAAATTAGAAAAACAATTAGCATAACTTAGTTAAATGACAAAAAAAGCCTGGAATATTCTATTTCAGGCTTTTTTTGTTTTTAAAATCCAATTTTTTTGATTTTATTTCGACTTTTAGTTGTTTTGTGTATATATTTTATTTGTTTTGATGTGTTTTGTTTCTGTATTTTATTTATTTTGGTGTATTTTATGCTTTTGTTTTGTTTTTTAGTAGTTTAATGTGTTGTATTTTTTTGTGTTTTTGTGTTTTAATATGGTTTTATTGTTAGTTTTTATGTATTTGTGTTTAATTTTTTATAAAAAATCAATTTTATTTGCAAAAACCAATATTTTTTGCTTCTTTTGAGTATTGAAATTGGTTTTCGAAAAGAATTTGTTTCGATTTTTTTGATTTTGATATTGTTTTTTTTGACTCGATGATTTAGGAGTTATTTTTTTGAAAAAAAATAGAAATTGACAAAGATTTTCCCTTTCAAATACCCTAGATTATGCCTCGCGTTGCTCTCCGTAACGCGAGTTTTTTTTTGGCTAAAGTATGGGTAAAAACAAAAGCAGCTATCCGAAAGGATAGCCGCTTTTTATTATTGACTAAATAAACTGAATTATTCAGCAATTACTTCGAAAGGAACTTGAACTTTCACTTCTTTGTGTAAGTTTAAGTTTGCGATGTATTCACCTAATTCTTTAGGTTCTACTTCGAAAGTGATACGACGACGATCTACATCAAAACCTTTTGCTTTCAACGCATCAGC
>NZ_DKSP01000218.1:37904-38664 GCF_002472745.1 Sphingobacterium sp. UBA7253
TTTTGCTTTCAACGCATCAGCAATTTGAATGCTGTTTACTTTACCAAAGATTTTACCAGATTCACCTGCTTTAGCACCGATTGAAAGTTTAATAGCTTCCAATTTACCAGCTAATTCAGTAGCGTCTTTTTTGATTTTTTCTTGTTTGAACTGAGCTTGTTTGATGTTCTCAGCTAAAACTTTCTTTGCAGATTCAGTCGCTTGGATAGCAAATCCTTGCGGGATTAAGTAGTTACGACCGAAACCTGGCTTTACATTAACGATATCGTTTTGCTCACCTAAGCCTTTGATATCTTGTTTTAAAATTACTTCCATTTTCTATCGTCCTCCTTATTTAATTGCATCAGCTAAGTAAGGTAATAAGCCGATGTGACGAGCACGTTTAACAGCTTGAGCTACTTTACGTTGAAATTTCAAAGATGTACCAGTTAAACGACGAGGTAAGATTTTACCTTGATCATTTACAAATTTCATCAAGAAGTTAGCATCTTTATAATCGATATATTTGATACCATTCTTTTTGAAACGACAGTATTTTTTACGGTTGTCCTCTACTTTAGGAGCAGTTACGTATTGGATATTTTCGTTAGCCATTAGTTTGCGCCCTCCTCAGTTTTAGTTTCAGCTTTTTTGTTGAATGCACCGCTACGTTTTTTCTCGTTGTATGCTTTAGCATGTTTGTCTAAGCTTACAGTCAAGAAACGCATAATGCGCTCATCACGTTTGTATTCAACCTCTAATTTATTGATTAATTCACCTG
>NZ_DKSP01000218.1:38829-51040 GCF_002472745.1 Sphingobacterium sp. UBA7253
GATTAATTCACCTGGAGCCTTGAATTCAGTTAAGTGATAAAATCCAGTAGTTTTTTTCTGGATTGGATACGCTAATTTTTTCAAACCCCAATTGTCTTCAGCGACAATCTCGGCTCCGCCTTCTGTTAAGATGTTTTTGAATTTTGCGATTACTTCTTTCGCAGCATCATCAGAAAGCAACGGGGTAAGAACGATTACAGATTCGTACTGTTGCATTGTGTTAATTAATTTTGTTATTTAAAATTCCACTTTTGTGGAAGTGCAAAGGTAGTTATTATATTGTTATGTTGCAAAGCTTTGAAATAAAAAAGTTTAGATCCTTTGGAGGGATCTAAACTTTTCTCAACCGAACTAGGCTATATTTTAGTTCAATTTCTTTAATTCTTCTTTGATAGCTGCCTGTATTTTCTCGCTAACAGGGACTAAAGGAAGTCGTAATTGATCTTTTCCGATCCCCAATTCCTGTAAAATATATTTTACACCAGCAGGGTTTCCTTCAATAAAACACAGATCTGTAATGTCAAGGAGTTCATTATGGATCGATCTAGCTTCCGCATAATTGCCTTCAGCGCATAACTTAGCTAATGTGGCAACCTTTTTCGGTAATGCGTTTCCGATCACTGAAATGATACCAGCAGCTCCAAGAGACATCATCGGCAAGGTAACCGGATCATCTCCGGAGATCAATAGAAATCCCGTAGGTTTATCCCGTAGAATTTCGCTGAATTGCGCAAAATTTCCAGAAGCTTCTTTGATGGCTACGATATTGGAAAAATCATTGGCTAGTCGTAATGTTGTCTGTGCTGTTATATTGCTGCCCGTACGCCCAGGCACATTGTATAAAATAACCGGAAGTGGAGAGGCGTTTGAAACAGCCTTGTAATGCTGGTAAATGCCTTCTTGTGTTGGTTTGTTATAATAAGGAGATACAGATAGAATTGCACAGAAGCCTGTTGGATTAAAGTTTTTAATTTGTTCCACAATTTCGGCTGTATTATTACCGCCAATTCCAGCAACCAAAGGAAGTCTACCGTTCACGCGCTTGACAGTAAAATCCCAGATACGCTTTCGTTCATCATTGGTTAAAGTGGCAACTTCTCCAGTTGTACCTAAAGAAACCAAATAATCCATACCTTCGTTGATTTGCAAGTCAATTAGCTGACCTAATGCTTCGAAATCAACAGATTCATCTGAGTTAAAAGGAGTGACCAATGCTACTCCTGCGCCGTGAAGCTCGTTCATCTTGTTTTTGTATTTATATAAATTTAATTAAAAAAACTTACTTGGGATTAATGAGTTCAAATAGTTCTTTATCATTAATCATCGGGATACCCAATTTTTCTGCCTTCGCTAGTTTGGACGGTCCCATTTTATCTCCCGCTACGAGGTAGCTTAATTTGGCAGAAATGGAAGATAACATCTTTCCGCCATTGCTTTCAATTACTGCTGCTAGCTCTTCACGTGAATGGTCTGCAAATACACCAGAAATCAGGAAGGTTTTCCCTTCAAGTGAATTGCTCGCAAGGATGATCTCCTTTTCCTCAATTTCGAAATTTAAGCCATAATTTCTCAGTGCAACAATCTGTTGTTGATGAATTGGATTGTCTAAGTATTCTTTGACACTCTCCGCAATACGGCGTCCAATGTCTTGTACTCCTTCGATTTCCTCTGTCGAGGCTTGTGCGAGTGCATCAATATTTTTGAAATGCTGGGCTAATTTTTTTGCAATCGTCTCGCCGACATGACGTATTCCAAGCGAAAATAAGACTTTTTCAAAAGGTTTTTCTTTGGATTTTTCGATGCCGTTGAGCATGTTATCGATTGATTTTTGACCGAAACGTTCCAGTTGTTGCAGGTCATCTTGATGGTCTTTTAGGCCATAGATGTCAACGATATTGCGTAACAAACCTTTCTTGAAGAAAGTATCCACGGTCTCGTCCCCCATTCCCTCGATGTCCATCATTTTTCGTCCGATAAAATGCTGCATTTTGCCAACAATTTGTGGCGGGCATCCAGTTTCATTAGGGCAATAGTGTACGGCTTCCCCTTCTTGTCGTATAAGTGCTGTGTCGCATTCTGGACAAGATGTGGGGTAGACAAAACTTGTCGATCCTGCTAATCTTTTCTCGAGGTTTACCCCAATTATTTTAGGTATAATTTCGCCCCCTTTTTCTACAAAGACAGTGTCATCTTCGTGTAGGTCGAGACGTGCGATTTCATTTGCATTGTGTAAAGAAGCGCGTTTTACCGTTGTGCCTGCCAGTTGTACAGGTTGAAGATTGGCAACAGGTGTAACAGCGCCGGTACGTCCAACTTGATAACTAATCGAGTTCAATGTGGTTTCTACACGCTCTGCTTTGAATTTATAGGATATTGCCCAACGTGGATTTTTGGCAGTAAAGCCAAGTTCCTCCTGTTGTGCGTAATCATTTACTTTAATAACAATTCCATCAATTTCATAACCTAGGTTATGACGTTCGACATCCCAGTAGTCAATAAATGCAAAAACATCGGTTAATGTGCTGCATTTTCTGCTATGCTCGCTGACGTGAAATCCCCAGTCTTTGACATGGTTTAAGCTATTCCAATGGTCGTGAAATAGATTTGTTCTGTTGTCGCAGTACAAAAAGTAAAGGAAACAGTCCAATGGGCGTTTTGCAACTTCAGCAGAATCTTGGAGTTTGATGGTTCCAGAAGCGAAATTTCTTGGGTTGGCATAGGTTTGCTCCTCGTTATCAGCTCGTTCCTTATTCAGGCGGAGAAAAGCTGATTTGTGCATAAATATTTCACCTCGTATTTCGAATTGATCTGGATAATCTCCTTCTTTAAGTTTGATCGGGATAGAACGAATGGTTTTAACATTGTTTGTGACAACATCGCCTTGTGTACCATCACCGCGCGTAACGGCTTTACTTAGTAGGCCATTTTCATAAGTCAAGCTGATGGATAAACCGTCAAATTTTAATTCACAAACATACTCAAACTGATCGCCGATGATTTTGCGGATTCGCTGGTCGAAGTCAAGTAATTCCTCCTGATTGTATGTGTTGCCCAATGAAAGCATTGGCCAGCGGTGCTTTTCCGTTTGAAATCGGGAGGTAATGTCTCCACCAACACGCTGTGTAGGGGAGTTGGGGTCGGCAAAGTTGGGATATTGAGCTTCCAGCGCTTCGAGTTCCTTTAATTTAAGGTCGAAGTCGTAGTCCGAAATAACACTGTTCGCCAATACATAGTATTGATAGTTATAATGGTTGAGCTCTGCCGTTAAGTCTTTTATCTTTTTTTCAATATCCATCACCAACATTTTGCAAAATTACAAATAAAAAGTACGTTTAAATAAAATAAATAAAGAATCTTGTCGTAATGACTGCTTTATTTTGAAAATGCGTTTTTCTGCATTTTATGTTACAGGGAAATAATACGCTATTTGAAATCCTCCGGATTTAGCTGAGAAAATTTATGTTTGTTATTTGTGTAAAAATCAATGATAATCGATTTTGTGTACTGCCCTTTGGTATTTTCTTTCGCCTTGTATTTTTTTCGTTTTTTAGCATTTTTGAAAATATTCAAGAAGAAATACTGATGTGCGCGACTGATCGCCCAGGCATCCTTGGGTTTCCTGTCGATCAGAAACTTAACAAGGGCTGCAAAGTCAAACCAAAGCCTGATGAAAATAATCCATATTGCTTTGCCTAGCGGCAGGTTTTTTTGCAGCATGACCATGTTATTCCTAAAATTGAGGTAAGTCTTTTTGGGATTACTTGCATTGAGGGTGCCCCCACCAACATGATAAACAATAGATTTCGGACAATAGCCTATGCCATAGCCCATTTTCTTTAATCGCCAGCATAGATCGATTTCCTCCATATGAGCAAAGAAATCTTCGTCAAGGCCATCTGCCTCCTTCCAGGCGTCAGAGCGAATAAAAAGTGCAGCTCCAGATGCCCAGAAAATCTCGGATTCATTATCGTACTGTCCCGCATCGTCTTCTACTTCATGTAGGATTCTACCTTTACAGAAAGGAAAGCCAAAGTAATCCAGATAGCCACCGGCCGCTCCGGCATGTTCGAACTTCTGCTTGTCATGAAATGAGCGTATTTTGGGCTGTGCTGCTGCCAGGGAAGGGTTTCTTTCCAAGTATTCAATCACTGGTTCAATCCAGTTTTGGCTCACTTCAACATCCGAATTGAGGAGTACATAGTAATCAGCATCTACACGCTGCAGTATTTTGTTATAACCTCCTGCGAAGCCATAGTTTTTGTCATTTTCAAGGATAGTAATCGTAGGATAGTACTGTTTCACAAATGAAATTGAATCATCATCGGAGGCATTGTCTCCAATGACAAATTCGACATTCGGATAAGAACTGTTATATACGGATGGTAAAAATTTTTCCAGGAAAAATCGGCCATTCCAATTGAGGATAACGACAGCTACTTTTGGTAATTTACTCATTTTCTACGTTTTCTTTTCCAACGATTATGTGACCATAGCCAATATTCTGGGTTTTCACGAATAAGCTGTTCCGCAAATTGATTGTGTATATCGGTAATTTCATGCTCTCCAAAGCCACTTGGATCTTCGATTAAAGTAACGAATTTACAGAAATATTGCCCTCTTTTGGGCTTTCTTCCGATATAGCAATAGACCACAGGTGCTTTACTTATTCTAGACAGTCTTTCAGCTCCTGTATAGACCAATGTTTCCTGATTTAGCCAATTAATAAAATAATCGGAATCCGAATACAGCGGTGTTTGATCGGCAACGAGTATACTGATATTGGGTTGGCCTTTCAACTTTACGATATGACGGAGTATTTGTTTCATTGGTACCATTTCGGCGCCAAACCTTCCTCGCATATCATTGTACACTGTGTCAATATCTTTGTTATTGAGTGGTTTGTATACAATCAGCGTAGGAAAGTTTGTAATTAAGCTCAAACGGTGAATACCCAGCTCCCAATTGGCATAATGTGAGGTCACCCCGATTACGTTTTTGCCCGCTTCGAGGTGTTTAGTCAATTCTTCTACATTTTCCAAAGTCATCTTTTTCTTGACTTCCTCAGCTGTAATCGTTTTCAATTTGATCGATTCGACAAGGAGATCCGGGAAAAAACGATAAAACTTTTTGGCAATTACCAGACGTTCTTTATCCGTTTTTTCTGGAAAAGCATTTTTTAAGTTCTGAAATACAATATTCTTCCTATATCCAATAATATAGTAGAGTATGTAATAAAGCCCATCGGAGATCAAATATAGAAACCAATAGGGGAGAAGAGAGATGATATAGATTAATGCGTTTAACGCTTTTTGTTTCATGCTATAGCTAAAATTCCCAGTGTTCTTTACAAATATCCTTAATTTAAGTTATTTTTGCGTCACTTATAACAAAAATCATCAGTTTTTATGGAATCGCAGTTATTACTTCCGGCATGTTATCTTCCACCAATATCCTATTTTCATACGATACAAGAGCATAATCTTCCTTTGGTCATCGAGAAATATGAGCATTTTCAAAAGCAGAGTTATCGTACGCGCGCACGCATTGCTTCTGCAAATGGGGTGCAGGATTTGATCGTACCCATTCAACATGGCAATAAGGAACGTGTTCCTATGAAAGATATTCGGATAAGTTATGAGTTTGACTGGCAGCGTTTACATTGGCTAAGTATTCAGACAGCTTACCGTAGCTCTGCATATTTTGAATATTATGAAGATGATTTTATACGATTCTATGAGGAAAAGTTTGCGTATTTGGTAGACTTTAATGTTGCTCAATTAGAACTCATTCTAAAATCGATCAAACTTAAACGAGCAATAGGATTTACAGAAGAGTATGTTGCTGCGCCTTCGGAAATGATCGATTTCCGTAACCTGATCCATCCTAAAAAAGAAAGTGTATTGCGTGAGCCAAAAGAATATTATCAGGTTTTTTCTGATAAAAATGGATTTTATCCCGATTTAAGCATTATCGATTTGCTATTCAATCAAGGACCACAATCAAAAAGTTACCTGTAGCCTGACGGTTTTTTTGAACAAAATGCGTTTAATATTGTTGTTATTCAATATTGAACGCATTTAAATGAAACAATTCTTTTTTACTTTTCTTCTTTTTTCTTTGTGTTGGACTTTCGCGCGGGCTCAGGGCGGTGTTGATACGATACATTATCGAAAAGTTTACTATTGGGGTACAACGGGAATGGGCTTTCCGATCGGAAAAACCAAAGATATACTTTCGCCAAAGTTTTCTGGTAGTATTGGTTTGGATATCTCCCTGAAAAATCCAATGTTTTTTGTATCCCCCACACTTTATACACTTTCATTCAAGTATAAGCAGCGATTGGTCGATCCGAATTTTGAGTATCGTATCGAAGATGCGAATACCAATTTCTATACCCTTTCATTTTCGGGGGGCATTAGGAAGCAGATGCGATTATTGAATATCTATGGTTTTGTAGGTCCCGGTGTAGGATTGACGAGTGAGCCAAGGGCAAATGTACTCGCAGACCAAAAGCTTATTAAGATGGAAAATAAAAATCACCTGAATTTCTCCAGCAAAATAGGTGCAGGGGCAGATTATAAATTTAACGGTTTCTTTTTAGGTCTTGAGCTTGGTTATCTCCATAATTTTAGGAAGATACAGGATACTCCCGTGAATATTTTTACCGTTATGGTGGGATTAAAATCCGATATTACGCAAATTGGGGATAAAGTCATCAATGTCATTGGCATCGATGGTTCCATTAGCGGTAAAAAAGAGAAAAAATAGACGGCTTATTTTAAGACCTGAATGGTGTCTCCAACATGTGCTTCGGCGTCGCTGCCTGTTTTTTTAACTTTTTCCGTTTGTTCAACCGCTACTGCAAATGTGGACGGAATAATGCCTGCACCAAATTTGATCGCATAAAATTTGGTGAATTCTGCGCCAAAATACAATATTGCAGCCGAATAGTAGATCCATAATAACATAACAATTATTGATCCCGCAGCTCCGTAAAAGCTGGCTGTGGAGGAAAGATTCAGATAGATTGAAATGCCGTACCTGCCTAACATAAAGAGTAAGCCTGTAAAGATAGCTCCGCCAAGCATGTCCCTGAATTTTACTTTAGCATCCGGAAGGAAGGAAAAGATAAAGCCAAATAAAATGACAATGACCGAAAATGTGATGCCCGTATTCACCCATGAAATGAGTGCAATCGGAATAAAAGGAAAATAAGTCATGACTAAATTGGTCACGGCAACAATAACTCCGTTGATCATGAGTGAGGCAATTAGCAAAAAACCAAGGGCAATCACGATGGAAAAAGAAATCAGCCTGTTGATGATTAATTTTAGCCATCCCTTTTTTGGTTTCGGTTTTACTTTCCAGATATTGTTTATTGAGTCCTGTATATCAACGAATAAGGTTGTGGAGGATAGAATCAATGTAACGATACCTATTGTGATCCCCATATTAGATTTATTCTCGAAAGTTATCTTCTGAAGATAGGACTGGATCTGTGTGGTCACATCCTGACCAAAAAGAACCATGACCTCCTCCAGCACCTGATCTTGCGCTGAAGATCCACTTTGAAGATGTTCTCCATAGAAAAATCCAATACACCAGATAACAATCATAAGAAGTGGGCCGATGGAGAAGACGGTATAATAAGCCAATGAAGCACTCTTCTTCATACATTTGTCATCATTGAATCCATTAAAGGCATCAATTAAGACATGCCAAATGTTTTTCCAGTAGGCGAGTGTAAATAAATCTCGTAGTGTAACGTGCTTCATAATAAGATGATCAGCTCCAATAATCGTGCAAATTGTTACTCTTGGTTTTGTTCCTGATACAATTTGTCGATTGCTCCTTCGTTCTCTTTTAAAATAATTTTTCGTTTTAGACTCAATTTTGGCGTCAATTGACCGTCGTTGATTGTCCATTCCTTTGGAAGAAGAATAAATTTCTTGACAATTTCCCAATGTCCAAAGTTAGTGGATAATCGGTTAATTTCTTCTTGATATTTTTGGATTACTTCCGGATTTTTGATGATTTCTTCGTTTGAACCGCCGGTAATACCTTTTTGGTTTGCCCATTTGGACAGCACATCAAATGCAGGAACAATCAAGGCGCCGGGAAATTTTCTATTTTCTCCAAAAACCATGACCTGTCCGATTAATGTAGACTCCATGAGTTTGTTTTCAATGGATTGGGGCGCGATATATTTACCACCTGCAGTCTTAAACATTTCCTTTTTTCGATCGGTTATTTTTAGGAAACCATCGGATGTAATTTCTCCAATATCGCCCGTCTTGAAAAAACCATTATCGTCAAAAGCTTCTTTTGTGGCTTCTTCATTTTTATAATAGCCTGTCGTGATACTAGGGCCCTTGACAAGAATCTCACCGTCTGAAGCAATTTTAACTTCTAAGTTTTTCAGGGGTTTGCCTACAGTCCCAAATTTCAACCCATTGGGTAAGTAGGAGTTTACAGCAATAACCGGAGATGTTTCAGTCAGGCCGTATCCCTCAAGTACTTTAAGTCCAGCGGCCCAGAATACACGCGCTAAACGCTCTTGAAGAGCTGCACCACCGGATACAATGATCTTAATATTTCCGCCAAGAGCTTCTTGCCATTTCGAAAATATCAGTTTTCTAGCGATCGCAAGTTTTAGATTGTAAAGTGGTCCATTATGCGCTGGTTCTTGAAATTTCAAGCCAAGATCAACAGCCCAGAAGAAAATTTTCTTTTTTAATCCAGTTAAGGCTTTCCCTTTTTCAATAATCTTATCGTATACTTTCTCCAGGACACGGGGTACGGTGGTGAATACATCCGGTTTGACATCGTTGATATCGGCAACAACATTGTCTAAGGTCTCTGAAAAATAGATCTGGATTCCTTTCGAATAGTACATATATACCACCATGCGTTCAAAAATATGGCATAGCGGAAGAAAGCTAAGTGCCGTTTTGAAATCCGATCGGATGAGATGATTGCATGCCAAGACGTTGCTGTATACGTTTTTGTGAGACAGGTATACGCCTTTAGGGCGCCCTGTTGTACCTGAAGTGTAGATCAGTGTTAATAGATCTTCTTCTGTAACAGCCTCTCGAAGTGGAGCCAGGTCGGTTGTGTCATCTTTTGCTGTTTCGATGAATGTTTTTAGCTGCGTATAATTTTCAATGGCATCAAATGTATACAGTTGTGGGTTTATACCGTGTTCCTTGATGGCTTGTTCAATACGGTCCGTCAATTCTCTGTTGCTGACAAATAGTACGTTGACATCCGAGTCATTTACAATAAACGAAAGATCCTGTGCGGATAAAGTGGGATAGAGGGGAACAGTTGCAAGACCGATTTGATTGCAGGCAAAATCAACTAAATTCCACTCGGGTCTGTTGCCGGACATGATTCCTACCCGATCACCTTTTTTGAGGCCTAATTGCAGTAACGCCCTGCTTAAGGTGTCAATTGCGTCGGTGTATTCTTTGGTAGAATATGTCTTCCACTGGCCATTTCCATCTCGCCCTGCCACCATGATGTCCTTTGCGTATTTTTCTTTATATAAGGTTATAAAGTCAAAAATTCTGCCCATATCACTTGAGTTTATTTGGTTACTACTACATGCTGTATTGACCTAAATATACAGAAATAAAGTTGGATAATTTGGGATTATTGTCATAACAAATTAAACATTGTTTCGTTATAGCTGTAATGGATATTTACCCTATCGAAAAGGTCCTTCGTAGGGGAAGTTCTGGTAAATAGTTTTTTATGTGCACTGCAATTATATTGCATATAAAAAGCAATTTATCTATGTTTGGAAAAATGTAAAGCAAAAAAAGCGTACGATTTTTATGAAAAAAATATTTTTGGCTGTCGGTGGAATGCTGATGTTTGGAGCATTATCCAATAGAGCTATGGCTCAGTTGGACAATAGGGGTGCTATTGGTGGACGTTTCGGGTCTGCTCAGGGAATTACATATCGTCACACGCTTAACTCGGACCATGCATTGGAAGGAATTATGAGTATTCAGAGCAATTCTGATTTTCGCCGTTTCCGCGTTGTGGGCTTATATGAAATCTATAAACCATTGACTGCTGGGTTTAATTGGTATTATGGTTTTGGTGGTAGTATCGGTTCTTATAAGGAGAAAGACAAAATTATCGAGGGTCAGCGTCATTCATTTGATTCACAGCTTAATCTGAGTATTGACGGTATCGTAGGTATTGAATATAATATTCCGCAGGCACCGTTTCAAATCTCATTGGATGTAAAACCTTATTTCGATTTTCTAAACGAATCCAGTATCAAATTATTTGATCCGATCGGTTTTTCGGTAAGATATAAATTTTAAAAAAAGAATAGCGGGATTTCCCGCTATTCTTTTTTTAATGATAATACTTCCGTGTTAAGCCATCCAGATTTTACCTAGCAATTCCTGTAGAAAGGTTTGTTCTTTGAGCGGACGGATTTCGTATATCTTTTTATTGCTCTTTTTGATTTGAACAGGGATTTCCCGCACTAAACCATCTCGTGCCACCAGGAAGTTTAATATCTCCCCCTCTTTGGCATGTTGAACAATGAAATCAATTTCCTTGTCCTTAACATCGAGCCTGTTACTATTAATTGCAATCAGTTCGTCTTTTACACTTAATCCGGCATCATATGCACCAGAATCTTTTTCCACTGTCGCTACCGAAATTAGCCCATCCACTTTATTGGTTGTAATGCCTAGTGTCAACGTGTTGTTATTAACATTGGTATCAACAATTTCATATCCAACGAGATTAAAATAATCGTTGTATTCCAGTTCTCCGTCCTGATGAGCAGCATTGAAAATATCATCCAGCGAAGTGCCTGCGATACGTTCAGCAAGGCTTCTCAATTCGTTTTCTTCAAATCCACGATCAAGTTTTAGGTAGAACTCCTCATAAGCCTCGCGGATAACATCATCCAATTTTAGCCTACCTTCTGTAGCGGCAATAATTTTAATATCCAACAATGCTGTCAGCATTGCACCTTTGTTGTAATAGGAAATTCCTGAATTCATCGAATTTTCATCAGGCCGATAATATTTAATCCAGGTATCGAAACTTGAGGCTGCTGCAGACTGTATCGTATGCCCTGGACGGTTTAATACAATGTTGAAATCGTTAGCTAGCAAAGCGAGATACTCTTTTTCATCATAGAATCCACAGCGTTTAATAATTAAATTATCATAGTACGAAGTGAATCCTTCCATGATCCAGAGGCCTGTGGTATAGTTTTCGGCATCGTAATTAAACGGTCCTAATGCTTTTGGACGTAAGCGTTTCACATTCCATAGGTGAAAATACTCATGTGCAACGAGACTCAAATAGTTTTTGTAGCTGGTCTCATTTAGATAGGCATTTCTCGAGGCTCCCAATACTGTTGAATTGAGATGTTCTAGACCTCCACCTCCAGATTGGTAGTTGTGGGTAATAATGACATATCGCTCATTGGGGTTCGAACCCCAGATGCGGGTTTCTTCTTCGACGATACGTGTGATATCTTTCGTCAGGCGTTCTTTATTATAGCTGCCACCTCCGACCATGGCGCATTCATGTTCGACACCGGCAGCCTGGAATTTCCAGACATCCTGATTACCAGCTTCGATGGGCGTATCGTATAATACGTCAAAATTTGGCGCATAAAACTTGCATTCTCCAATTTGTTCGAGTCCAGTTGATATACTTGCCCAAGAATCTTTTAGTGCTATGCTGATTGTCGAAGGATTGTTTATACGGCCATCGATATGAAAGAAAGTTGCCGTAGGTACAATAAAAGCATGGTCACTATCGAAAAAGTTGGTACGCACAGAAACTTCAAAACCGTATATGGCGTAGATTACTTCGATCTGATCCAAAGATTCTGTGGGTATTCGCCAGGTGTTCTTTGAAACTTTCTGGTAGGAAATTGTATTTCCTGCTTTGTCAAATGATCGGAATCGTTCAACGTTTTTAGCATATTCACGAATTAAATAAGATCCAGGAGACCAGACCGGCATTTTTAGATCGACATAAGGCTGGTTGAGCTTTGCGATGCTCATTTTTACTTCGATATAATGAGCTTGTGCTTCTGAAAATGATACCTCAAAATGTATTTCGGGTATACTGAAATGGTCACTGTCCATGAAAGATGATTTTAGTATGAGCTTACAAAATTAAAAGTATCGTACGCTTAACCAAACAAAAAAATAGATTG